>JACQNB010000033.1 GCA_016203265.1 Candidatus Woesearchaeota archaeon
GCCAAGAGTTCTTCCGAAATGGCGGTCAATCGCGCATCCGTGTAACGCATCGCTGCCGCGCCGTCGCCGTCGACCGAACCAAAGTTGCCCAGGCCGACGACCAACGGATAGCGCAACGAGAAATCCTGCGCCATGCGCACGAGCGTGTCATAAATCGCGAGGTCGCCGTGCGGGTGGTAATTGCCCATGACCTCTCCGACGATCTTTGCCGACTTACGGAACGCCTTGTTGTGCGTCAGCCCAAGTTCGTGCATCGAATACAGCACGCGTCGGTGCACGGGCTTGAGTCCGTCACGCACGTCCGGCAGTGCTCTGCCCACGATGACACTCATCGAGTACGCGAGATAGGACTGTTTCATCTCGTGTTCGATGATGCGCGGGATGATGCGCTGAGTCGGTTGTGCTGCGTTGTCTGCCATGAAATTCAGAAGGTTAAAACCCACCCTTCCAACCACAGAAAAACCGTCGACGCTTTATAAATCTTGCTGTCGTAAAATGCGTTTATAGAGCCCATAAATGCATTTAAATGCACTTTCAGGAAAATTTAAATTTCCTTGATGAGGTTCGGTCGCACCGCAAAACTCGAGGGACAGTACACGCATTTTTTGCGTTTCCCGGCAAGGATGTTGTCAGGAGTGTGATACTTCATCGTGTTCTTGCACTTGGGACAACGCACCAGAAGCATCATTCCTTTTCCTCATGCTTGCCGTGCACGAGCTCTTCCACGCGCTCATCGATGCGTTTCTGGACGTCTTCCGTGATGCCTTGGGCGAACATGCCTTTACCCTTGAATTCACGCGCAGATTCCTTGCCGGCTGCGATGTTTTTCGCGATTTTCTCGATTTCTTCTTCCGTGATTGCAGGCGTTTCCGCTTCTTCGATGGTTTCTTGCTTTGCCTCTTCGCGCGCTTGCGTGATGACCGCGTCTTCCGGCGCTTCGGTCGGTGCCGCAGGTTGCTGCGTCGGAATGGGCGCTGTTAACGCGGGTTCGGCCGGTGCCTGCGTTTCCTTTTTCGCCTTTTTCTTTTGCGTGTCCGGCATCGGCGAAGGTTCAACAGGTTCTTCACCATACGTTTCCATGCCGTTCATGGTGTCGACTTCGATCTGCGGTCCGGAACGTTTCGGTTCGTCGGGAATTGGTGTCGTCGGATACGTAGAGAGCTTGTGCGCCTCGCCTTCCTCGTCGAGCAGTTCGATGGGCGGCATCTTCGCGAGTTCGGCGTCGAGCTTGACGTGCTCCTCGGCCGTTTTCTTTTTGTGCGCGTCGTCCGCCTGCTTCATCTGTTCCTGATGCGCCGTCAGCTCGTGGTTGCGCTGCGCCATGTCCGATTCCTTTTCCTCGATGGCTTTCTCGATGGCAAGCACGTTCTTGAATTTCTCCTTCAGTTGGTCTTCGGGAATGTCAAAGTAATCGAAGAACTTCGGCGCCAACCGGATGAGTTTGGTTCTTCCGTGCTTGACGCGCGTCAAAAATCCGTCCTGTTCCAACAGCGCGAGATGGTCATACGCCTTGTTCGTGCGCACCTTGATGATGTGGCTTTGCATGACGGGGTTCTTGTACGCGATGACGGCGAGCGTTTCCATCACGCTCTTCGGCAGTTCGGTCTGCGTGACGATTTTGCGCACGGTGCCAAGGTAGGCTTCGCGCACCGCGAGCTTCCACGCGGTGCCGTCCTGCACGACCATCAACGAGCCGCTGCGCGCTTCGTATTCTCCTTTGAGCTCCTCAAGCACGCGCAGCACGTTGTCCTGATTGCCTTTCACGAGCTTCGCGAGCTCAACAAGCTCGATCTTTCTCCCGACGGAGAACAGAATGCTTTCCACCTGCTTTTTGAGATCGTCCATCAGATTGTGTAGGTGGTGCCTTCCTTTTTTATTTTTTTGGCCGCAATCGGCTGCTCAAGATAGTGCCCAATCTTGTCCGCGGGAATGCCGACAATCTTGCTGAGCTGTTCGGCTGACTTTGGCCCTTGCTGGAGCGCGAACACGATGAAGTTGTGCAGCACGTTCATGGCGTTGGTGTCGAGCACCTTCGTCATTGCGCGGGCTTGCTTGAGCGCGAGGTCTACGGTGTGCAATCTCGCTTGCAAGTCGTTGAGGAACCCTTCGAAGTCCTTGCTCTGCATGTTGAGCTCGGTAGGTGCAAGAATTTCGATGCTGCTCGGCATCGCGTCGAAACAGAACGACAGCAAATGGTCCGCATCCTTGAACGTCATGTCCAATTCGACGAACACGGCATACAGGCCGTCGCGTTCCTGCGGTTCTGCATAGTCTGCCTTGTGGATGGTGACGGTTTTGTCCTCCCGCAATCGCGCGACATACCCTTGCAGCGTCTCGATGGCGTGCTCTTTGGGCGAGCCGAGGACTTCGATGATGATGCGGGTGTGCACGCGTTGGAGGACTTGTTCCATGCCGGTTTCAGGAGGTTGGCGCTTTAAAAAGCTAGCGCCTCCAGATCAGGATCGCAAGCACGAGGGCGAGCGCGCCGCCAACGACCCACCAGACGCCGGCGTTGTGCGTTTGCGCCGTCACCAATCCCGTAACGGGGACGGCGGAGGACGCGGCAACGCCAAGTTCGAACACCATCGGAAGGGAAACCATGCGCAAGGGACGCATTCATTATTCAAATGCGTTGCGCTCCTTTTTCCGGAAACGTTCCGGAAAAACCGGAAGAATTCCGGAAAACGCATCCTTGCGCTTATAAACAAAGCGCGCGAGCATAGAGTCACCACTGACAAATGCGAAACAATCTTTTTATGGTGCCATAAAAAGGAAATGAACGGGGGAAACCGCGATGGGACTATTCGACGCATTCAAGAGGAAACCGGCAGAACCGATGGAACTGCCGCCGCCACCAATTCCTGACGAGTTTGAGCTTCCGCCGATGCCCGAACCTGAGGCATCGCAAGAGCCTGAAATGCCGGAGCTTCCTGCGGAAGTCCACGAAGAGCCAGACATTCCCGAAGCCGAACATCACGCAGAAGTGCATCAGCCGATGCGCGAAGGCCCCTTGTTCGTCAGCATGCAGGACTATCAGGCCATTCTGAGCGATGTCAACGGCATCCGCGCAAAAATCAGCGACGCGGAAGACTCATTCAAGAAGCTCGGCGAGCTCA
>JACQNB010000022.1 GCA_016203265.1 Candidatus Woesearchaeota archaeon
GGTGTCCTGCCGGACATTGTTCGAGACCCACAATGCGTTGCCGATGCAGGACGCGACGACTTGCATGTTGCCGGCAGCGGGAAGGTCGTCGATGTCGAAGGGTTTGGTGACTGATTTTCGGGCGCGGAGGATGAAGGTACGCATGTTACCTCGGTTGACGCCAAGATGCGCGCGAGCCACGACCGGGTGGAACGGGTACCTGTTCGCTGCGACAAGCATCAAGCGGTGCAGCGAGGCTCGCGCACGGCGTCAACCGGACGCTGGTGAAGGCCGCGGAACGCAGACCCTTGCCGCCAAGCTCGCCTGCGCTTGTGTGCTCGCAATCGCCGTTCCCCGGGTGGGGCGTCCCCCTTGGCGCTTCCCCGGACGTTTTGGAGGGGCTCGCAGAAAGGCGGCAAGGATCATGGCGAAGCATCACGACCACGTCGCGAACTTGTGCGCGATCTTGAAGATCTTGTAGAACCGCCACGCCGTCTTTTTCGTGGATCTCGCGATGGCCTGTTTGCGGCTGATGACGCCGGCTTCCGGCGACTTCTTGAGCGACGGCCAGAACGCGGAGACGATTTCCTTGCCGCCGCCGAAGACGTCCTTGACCGCCCCATTGATGCCGCTGAAGACGTCGGTGGCAGGCTGGAACCAGGTCGTTTTTGCGTCCTCGGGCTTCTTGTCCTCCTTTGCGCCGAAGACTTCCTGGTCTGCCTGTTCGAGGAATGTGCTCAAATCTTCCTCGACTTCACTCAAGGATTCCTTGAGCGTCTCGTTGATGTCCTTGAGCAGGTCATAGTCTTCCTGGTCCTTGAGTTTCTTGAACATGTCGATGTCCTTCTGCGTCCATGTGTAGCTTCTCCACGTCAGTTCTGCCTCGCCCGTATGCGTGGGTCCGCGATGCTGGTAGTCGGGCGTCACGAACGACATGGCCGGCTTGGTGCGGTACTGGAATGTCATCATCAGGCAGTTGAAGACTGAGTCCTTGTCTCCGCTGCCTGCTTCGAGTTTTTTGCCGAGCACTTCGATTTCTATCAACGCGGTCTCGAACGACTTCGTGAGCTCTGCGCGCGACATCCGGTCGATGTCCAGCCCCATTCTCTTGGCTGCCTTCAGGTAGGGCTTGACCCACTTCATGTACAGCTTGATGGTCGCATAGTATTGTTTGAGGTACTTGAGCAGGTACGTGCGTCGCTTGGTGAGCTCTTCGTGCGTGGCTTTCTTCCACGTGTAATACTGCTTGAGCTTGCGCTGCAGCACGTCGAGAACCGAGGGATTGAAGCCGTCCTTGCCGTCGCCGAGCTTCTTGACGCGCTCCCAGAACGAATCGTCGGATTCGCCGGGCTCCCGGCGCATGCTGAAGAACAGGTTCGGAAGCACGACGAACCCGACCTGTTGCGAAAGTCCGAACACGCTGGCAGGGTTCTTGGTGCCGCCTTCGACCAAATCGACATAGAGCCCTTTCAGGGTCTTCTCCGCTGCCTCGCCTTCGCCGCCCTGTTTGTCGCTGTCGACGTAATAGCTGCGTCTCTCGGCGATCGCGCGGAGTTCGCGCACGTATTGCGGCAGCGAGTTGACCATCTCGTGGATGGTCCTGAGGAAGGTGAACACGCGGTCTTGGGTCAATCCTAATCGTTGCTGGCCTTGGCCGAACATGCTGGAGCTTTCGGACGCGCTGAAGACGTCATTGACCTTGTCCACGATGGGAAATCCTTGCGCGCGGTAGTGCGTGAGGCACCAGAAGTACAACGGTTCGATGCCGAGGTTAGGATGCTCGACGATGAGGCGCATCCGGTTCAACGGTTTCGGATAGCTGTCCTTGTATTCGATGATTTGGTTGGGCGCGATCTCAATCTTGTCCCACGCCCCCCGCTTTTCATCATTGGCCTGCTGTTCGAAATACTCGGAGGGGGAAAGCTCTTTCTTCTCGTCTTTCTTCTCCTCTTTTGGCATGGACGAAGAACGCCGACTAAAGTATTTAAAGCTTCTCCAGCACGACAACAAAGCCGACGTTGTGGACTTTCTTCGCGCCGATGCGGTCTGCTAAGGACGCAACAAGCTCTTTCCGGTTTTCGCAGGACGGCAGGAACTTGACTTTCAACGTGCCGTGGCGCTCGAGTTGGCGCTTGATTTCCTCAAGCACGGTGTCTGAAAGTCCGGTCTTGCCGACATTGATGGTGATGGGCATGGAAACGAAGCTCGTTGGTTGCCTTTTAAATCTTCGTGCTCAAGGTTTTGCCGTTCTGCGCATAGGAATTGGCGAGCCTTGAGGCGCATGAATGATGATGCGAGCCGCGACTCCAAACCGACCGGGGGAGATGAGCAGAGGCGCAAAGCAACGATTCCAACAACAAAGCTTAACTATCCTTCAAGAGTGACAAATGTTCTTAAAGCTCGTGAGCACGTTTTCGTCGGATGGCACAGTTCACGTTCAAGCCGCGGGAGAACCCGGTGCTGAAGCTCTACAACCACGCCGACCGTGAGCTGGCGCATCAGTTTGCCCAGCGCGCGTACAAGGAGTTCGGCAACTTCCTGAAGGCCATCGTGCTCTTCGGTTCTGCCGCGACGCGGGAGAAGCGTTCGCCGCAGAGCGACGTCGACGTCCTCATCGTGGTCGATGACGTCACGATGGACTTGTCGCACGAGATCATCACGGCGTACCGCGTCATCGTCGAGAAGCTCGTGGTCGAGCTCTCGCCAAGACTGCACATCACGACATTGCGGTTGACGAGCTTCTGGGAATACGTCAGAGCCGGCGATCCCGTCGGCATCAACATTTTGCGCGATGGATTGGCCATCATGGACTCGGGCTTCTTCGACCCGTTGCAGCTCCTGTTGCGCCAAGGACGCATCAGGCCGACGAACGAGAGCATCTGGAGCTACTACATGCGCGCTCCCACGACGTTGCACAACAGCAAATGGCACATCTTGCAGGCGACCTTGGACTTGTACTGGGCCGCGATCGACGCTGCGCATGCCGCGCTGATGACGCTCGGAGAAATCCCCCCCAGTCCGGATCACGTCGCTGATTTGCTGGAAGCCAAGCTCGTCAAGTCGAAACAGCTTGAGCCCAAGTACACGCATCAGTTCAGATTTTTGTACAACTTGAGCAAGATGATCGTGCACCGGGAAATCAAGGAAATCAAGGGCGACGAGTACACCAAGTATGCCCTGATGACGGAAGAGTTCGTGGACCGCATGAAGAAGATCGTGGACAAGAATGTGGGATGATCGCGCAAGTGATGCACAGTATTTAAATAACAAAGTCACGTTTTCACGTCGATGATTGCCATCGATGTGGACGGGCTCAGACGCAAGTCGCCGCAAGAGCGTTTGGAAGCCATCCAGGACTTCCGCAAACGCATCGACGAGGCGTTGACGCACGCGAACCGGCAAGCCCAAGAACGCATCGCGACACTGAACGCGTTGGAAGAGGAAGCCGATCGTGAACTTGCAATCATCACCCGTGTCGAGATTCCGAAGGACAAGGAAGTCAATGTCAAGAAGCTCTTCAAGCCGAAGACGCTTGAAGGCGAACTGGAAAGCGCAAGGGCAGAACAACCCAAGGAAGACCTGTTGCGCACGGCGTATGATTTCGGCAGCCGGAACGCGTACGAACGAATCGCGAATTTGCGCGACAAGGTCGCATCCGGCGAGAAGCTCACGGCTCCCGAAAAGCAAGCCGTGCAGTATTACGGTGATTTGATGCAGACGTTGCACACGGTCAAGCGCGATGTGAAGGACGAGGACACGAAAGAGGTCCTCACGCGCAGCGAGCGTGCATTGAAACAAATTCAACACTATTGGGAGAAATGAATGGGAAACTACACAGGCGGCGGCTACCTGAACGCGATGGACCGACCGGAAGGCGAGGACATTCCTTCTATTGGCGGGTTCAAGCCCGGCAACAAGCCCGAGCCGTTGATGTCGTTGGCAGACATCGGCGTCAGCATCATGGCGACGCGCGACGTGATTCAACCGCTCACGGCTAAAATCAGAGAAGGCGCAAGAAAGGTCGAGATCGGGTTCATGGGCACGGGCAAGGGCAGCATTTTTTCCGGTCAAATCACGCCGGAAGGCGTTGATTACGAGACGCGCAAGGCCATCCGCGAGTTGGCGAAGGTCAACAAGATGGAGTTGAGCACGCACGCGTCCGTGGGCGTGCAGGGTTTTGCGGGTTTGACCAATCGCGGATTTGATGAAGGTTCTCGCGAACAAACGTTCCAGGAATTGAAGCGCGCGATTGATTTTGCGGCCGAGCGGGGTTGGAC
>JACQNB010000027.1 GCA_016203265.1 Candidatus Woesearchaeota archaeon
GCCCACTGGTGCTCGCCGAACGTCTCGAAGTCCATGAAGAGGTTGACGGTGCTCGCGGCGCGCTCCGCCGGCGTTCCTCCCGTGGCATCCACCCACGACGCGAACTTTGACGCGGACAAGGGATGCTCGTTCCAGTGCTTGTCCGAGAACCTGAACGCGATGTCGTCGGAAAGCTTGTAGTTCTTCAGCAGCAATTTCACGCCCTGCTTCTCGTACACGAAGTTCGGGCTGCGCCAACCGAGCACGTGGTCTGCCCCTTCCATCAGGACTGCCTTGTAGCCGAGCTTCGCTGCTTCGGCAGCCACTTCGTCAGAATAAATCAGTTCGGTGTTGCGGAACACTTTGGGCGTCTGTCCGAACAAGTGTTTCATGAGTTTGGTATGTAGCTTGACCTGTTCAGCGAATTCTTTTCTATCAAACAGGAACGAAAGGCTGTGATGCGACGTTTCTGCCAAGAATTCGACGCGTCCGGTCTTTGCCAACTTTCGGAAGTTCTCAATCACGTCAGGCGCGGACAGTGCGAACTGTTCCAACGCGGTTCCCGTGATGCTGAACGCACACTTGAATTCCTTGTGCTCCTTCAGCAACGCGAGCAAGAGCGTTGTCGTCGGCAGATAGCATTTGTTTGCCACTTTGCGCATGACTTCCGCGTTCTTGGCGTCATCGAAGTAATCGTTACGCTGTCCGATGTCGAAAACCTGATAATGCCGCAACCTGAACGGCTGGTGGACTTGGAAGTAGAAGCAGACGTTCATCTCCGTCTCACCTTCATGACATCCTTGTACAATCCGAGCATGTGTTCTGCCGGCTTTTTCCACGTGAACTGCTTAATCTCGCTTTGACCGTTCAAGCCGAGTTCTTGCTGCAAGTCCTGATAATACAGGACGCCGAGGATCTTGTTGGCCATCTCCTGCGTGTCCCAGAAGTCGACTTTCAGGCAGTGCTTCACGACTTCTGACACTCCTGATTGTTTCGAAATGATGGTTGGTGTGCCGTTCGCCATCGCCTCCAGCGCAGTCAGTCCGAACGGTTCGGAGACTGAAGGCATCACGAAGACTGAAGCCATACGGTAGGCCTTGTCGATGTCCGCTCCCGTCAAGAAGCCCGTGAACAGCACCTTGTCTGCGATGCCCATATTCGCGGCTTGTTCGATGATTTGCGGCTGCATGTCGCCCGAGCCCGCGACGATGAACAGCGCGTTCGGCTCTTTCGCGATGACGTGCTTGGCCGCGTGCAGGAAGTAGTCCGGACCCTTTTGTCGGGTGATTCTGCCGAGGAACAGCACGACTCTTGATTTCGCGGGCAACCGTGACGGGGTCTGTTGCGCGTCGATGGCGTTGTGCACGACCGTGATTTTCTTGTCGTTGATTCCATATTTGCCTTTAACGACGTCTTTCGTGTACTGGCTGACCGTCACGACCTTGTCGGCTTGCTCGAATCCGCGCTTTTCGATGTGCTCGACCGCAAAGTTGATGCTTCCGGGAGAACGGTCGTGTTCGGTGGCGTGCACGTGGACGATTAATGGTTTGCCTGAGACTGATTTGGCCGCGATGCCTGCTTGGTACGTCATCCAGTCGTGGCAGTGGATGACGTCGTGCTGCACTTCTTTCGCGATGGCCTTGGCTGCTTCCGAGTAGCGTGCGACTTCCTCGAACAGGTCAGCGCCGTACAACGACGCGCCCGGACTTCGGTTCTTGAACTTGGCGTACGCCGCGCTGTATTGCGTCGTGGTGGAGTACGGCACGAGCAAGCTCTTGACGACCTTGACCTTGACCTTGCCGCGGTACAGGTCTGCGGCAACCAATGACAGCTTGTCTTCGCTGATGTCTTTCGGCAGTTTCGGAAGCACGAACGTGACTTCAGCTCCTTTCTGGACTAACGCCTTCACCAAGCCGGCGCACGCCACTCCCAGGCCGCCGGAATAGATTGGCGCAAACTCCCAGCCGAACATGAGGACTTTCATAAGCGCCCTCCGCTCTTCAATGCGGCAAGTCCTTTGTCCGTGATCGCATAAATCTTGACGAATGCGGAGATGAAGATTGCCTTGAGATGCCCTTTGCCGGTCAAATAAATCAGGTGATTATCAACGGTGCGCCAGTTGATGCCTGTCTCCGTTGCGACCTGGTTGACGGTCTTCTGGTCTTTCAGGAATGCTTTCAGAATCAGAGGACGCAGCTGGCTATACTTGCGTTTGGCCACTACGTCACCTCTTGCATCGGGTGTGTTTTGCGAGTGTGCTATTTAAAGATTGCGGTATTATGGTACTAACTTACTACTGATTTGAATATGACTGACTATTGTTATCAATAATAGCTAATCTTAAGATAGTATTAACATAGTAACTAGAAAGTATGGTTTAAAGAAGAAAAGCTTAAGTAGGGTGCTTTTTATTCGATTCATACTATGACCAATTACCGCAGCGAGCTCGCCGCATTGAAAGTTCCTTTGGAAGTCGCAATCAAATATGACTCCAAGTTCAAGCCTGAACATATTGCTAAATTGGTTCGTGCAAAGATCGGACCTGAAATTGCAAATGCGTATCGCTTAGAAAGTAGATTTGGTTGCGATTACATCGTCAGCCTTGCCCGTGCAGGTGTGATGCCGGATGTGGCGAACAAATATGCAGATTTACTGAAAACGCAATGGCCGCCCGGCAAGGCAATTGATGATATCATCGCGCTTGCTAAAGACCAGGTGGAGCCTGAATGTGCCAAGTCTTTTGATCAACGCAAGTTTACTTTACGCAATATACGCGTTTTGGCAAAGAAAAAAATCGATGCGTCAGTCGCTAATGCGTATCCATTCTCGGGTCGGGAAGTTATTGCGCTTGTGGCTGCGCAGGTGTCTCCGGAACAGGTGAAAGGCTATCAAAATGCAGGCATCATGGAGTCTCATGAGATCATGTTGCTCGCCAAACATGAAATCGCGGCAGATCGCGCCTTACAGTATCATGGTTTTACTGTTGAGGCAATATGCACATTGGCAACTCATGGCGTTTCCCCGGATCTGGCAAAAGCATACAATCGTTCAGCGGAAGTGATGGTTGCCTTTGTGAAGAAAGGTGTCAGTCCCGAAATGGCAAAAAAATATGCGACTTTCGATCCCGGACAAGCATTAGTTCTTCTCGAGGAAGGCGTGTCACCCGAATATGCTGATTGCGTCAGAAAAATATTCGGGATAGAAGACAGCATGTTGTTTAATAGGGTGCCCCATATAGACGTAGAAATTATTCTCGCATGCAAGCAGCTAGGATTGTCACTTGCTCGGTTTAAGAAATTTCTAAATAACCGCGCTAAATAGTTCCGGTTACCTTAACAACATCCGTCCTCTCGTTGTTCCCCTCATTGCTCTCTTGCAACACATCAAACGGATCAAGAATTGAAGTAAACCTGAACGTCCCCGGCACTTTACAAGTGACACTGTACGTCGCATCGGTCGTGTAGCCTGGCAATAACGGCGCTTGCGGTGGCACAATCAAGATGGCATAGCACGGTTCGACATACGTCTCGATGTCAACGACAGAAGCATCAATATTACCCTTATTCACGATCCTGAAATTGACCTTGAACTCGTCAGCAGTCGTTGGCGCGCGCGAAATCAGCACGTCTTTCACGGCAAGATCAGGCGTGCCACACGAACCGGCAACACAACCGTGCTTGCAACTTACCATATCGACCTTGGTCTTACCTCTTAAATCCGTGGCAGGATACTCACAATAGTATTCATACGCGGTGCGGGAATCGATACATCGGTCCTGAAACGAATACCCCGAACGCCAGTCGAACGTGTTTCCAACCGTAAACGGGTTGTTGCCGTCAGAATCAGTGCAGTGCTTCGTTGAAGACGTGTCATCCGGCAACGTATTGATGATGGCGAGAATGACCACAACAAGCACGACGCCTCCGTAATAGAGGTGCGTCAAACGCTTGCGTCTCACGCACACACCTCGCGCAATAAGTCCTTCGTCGTCACGATGCCCACCGGCAAATCATTCTGAACAAGAATGACGGACGAGATGCCTTGGTCATTCAGGAGCTTGATGACATCGGATGCTTTCGCGTTCGGTGAACACGTCGCGACCAATTTGGTCATGATGTTCGACACCGGCAATTGCGGGAACGAGGGCTTGTCGCCCGCATCAATCCCCGAGTGCGACGTCCTTCCGTGCTTGCCTTGCCTGCCCGAGACTGCGCCGCGAGCGCTGCCGGACGCGTACCTGACCAGTAAGTCAATCAATGAAACAATACCGACCATCTTTCCGTTCTTGTCGACCACGGGAATCCGATGGATGTGTTCGTCGTGAAAGAGCGTAACCGCTTTCGCGATGGCATCGTCTTCCTTCAAGACTGTCAGGCTCATGCTGCCGCAATCGATTGCCGTGCAGCCCGCCAACTTCGTCTGCAGCGCCTGCAATACGTCCCGTGCGCCGCAGATGCCGAGCACCTTTCCGTTCTCGACGACGGGCAGGACGTGGCAGTCGGCTGAATGCAATTTCTTGGCCGCATCTTCAATTGTGGATGTGTACGTCAATGACGCGCTCTTCAAAAGGAAGTTCTTTACTTTCTCTTCCGGCGTGATGCGACTTCGAATCAATTTGCGCTTCCACAACATGCCGACATACTTGCCTTTGGCGTCAACAACCACGGCTTCCGTGTGGCCTTTGGAGAGCTTTCCAATCACTGAAACGATTGTGTCATCCTGCGAGACTTCGAGATGGTTCGTGCGTAAGATATCCTTGACGTTCATCATATCACCTGTTTGTCTTTTTCGTGGTTTGAATCTATATAAACGTTACGAAGTGTCATCGCATGCGTTCCTTGCGTTGCCGTGCGTGGCGAGCCTGGTCGAGTATCGAATCGCAAGTCGACGACAACAAACCAAACCCTTATAAAGCCGTAATCAGCCGTGAACCGCATGCAGCCACGCGACAAAAGCATGAACGCCCGGGAGAGCCGGGAGGCCCAGGCGCAGGCGCAGCAGATGGAGATCCAGCGCACGCCCATGCCGCGCGATGGCCAAGTGCTGGGTTTGTGCGAACAACGCTTGGGTGGCTCGCATCTCCGTGTCCGTTGCCTCGATGGAAAAACGAGAATCTGCAGAATCCCGGGCAGACTCAAAAGAACGCTCTGGGTCAGAGAAAATGACATCCTCTTGATCGAACCGTGGGAGCTCCAAGGCGACGAAAAGGGCGACGTCGTGTACAAGTACCGCCCGTTGCAGGTCGAAGTGCTGAGAAAGCGCGGCACGCTGAAGGCGTTGGAAAACGTGTCTGAGTTCTGAGTACCATTACATTTGGCGCAAAAAGCACGTTGTAATGTATTTTGTAAGGGTAGAAGAAGTGACCTCTTTTCATCACTCAAGAATAGAAATGCTTAAAAGAGATTCTGCGTGCCCGTGTCGTGGGGGGATTCCTATGAGAAGCGCAATATTCATCATCCTGAGCGTGCTCAGCATTATCGGAACCTTGTGGTTCCAGGGCACGTTGAACGACTATCAGATGCTCGAGCTCGGTGTTACGCTCGTGCTCATCGTCATCGCGTTGCTGACGGCCTTGGGTATGTTCCTTGCGGCAGGCTGGAGCTGGCCGCTGGCAATTTTGTTCTTCGCGGGCAGCATCACGAACCTCAGCCTCATCTACTGGTCCAGCCGCGAGGCCTTCCTGCCGTTCCTTGTCCTGTTGGCCTGGAACGTCGTGGCATTGATGTTCGCGTCGATGCGTGCCCAGCGTTCGCCGCTTTCCTTGTACGCCATGGACGAGCCCATCAACCTGGAGAACATCATGCCGATTGGCAAACGCAGTCGCGCACGCACAGCTAAGCGCGCGAAGAAAGCGCGTTCCAAGAAATCAAAGGGACGCAAGCGATAGTTTTTTATCCTTCCTTTCTTCCCTTCCCGCATGGACCTATTCTCGCACATCGACGCGAAAAAGCTCGAGGACTACCTCAATTCGCTTGAAACCAAAGCGCATATGGCCCGCCTCGATGCCGAGCGTGTGGCGCAAAAGAAGGCCTGCATCGAGCAAGGCCATCCGAATCTGCAGGAGTCAGGCACTTCTTACTTCGGGAATCAAGCCCGTATCTACTGGATCTGTCCGGACTGCAACGAACACGGCCAACGCAACCTGACGCTGCAAGAAGAAAAGGACTTCATTGATCACATGAACGAACCGATTGGCGCAACCTATTTGTAGCTACTTCTTCCGTGACCACAGGATAATCCCGAGCACGCCGATCACCAACGCGGAATCAGCAACGTTGAACGCGGGCCAGAAATGAAAGTCGACAAAATCAATCACGAAACCGTGCAGCACGCGGTCAAGCAGGTTGCCGACGGCGCCTCCGAGAATCAGCGCCACGCACACCGTCATCTTGTGTTCCTTCAGCACCGTCTTCAAATAATAGAAGATGACGCCGACCGCAATCAGCGCAATCACGATGAAGAGCCCGTTGTTGTTTTGCAAAATCCCGAAGCCGGCTCCGGTGTTGCGCACGTACGTGAACGAAAGGAACGGCAAGAACGAAACGTTTTCACCCACGGAAAACGAACGCAGCACCAAAAACTTCGTCACCTGATCAAGTGCAAGAATCGCAACAGCGATCAACCAAAAGAGATACGACCGTTTCACCATCGCGTGTTCTCGCGCTTCTGCTCCTGCCTATCCAGCCGTTGCATGATGGAATCAAGTTGTGCCTTGATGACGTCGAGTTTCGCGCTGATGAGCTCAAGGTCCTTGTCCGTGGCTTTCGGCGTCAATTGCGACAGTTGCTGGAACGCGGGATCCGGGCGAGAAAAGTCTTGCGGCGGCATCGGTCCCAAATCAGCAGGCAACGGTTCCAACCCGGGAGAAGGTTCGGGCGCGTGTTTCCAGAACTTGAATTTTTCGAGCATTAGGTTCCCTCCGTGATGAGATACGGCAGCCACGATGGTGGCGTGTGCTTGATGAGCCAGAGCATGATGAACGTGGGCTGGACGTCGAGTTCGCCTGTGTTCAAGGCGTTTATCAATGGGTTTATGGTTGTTTTTTTCTCGAAATATGCGCTGATTAACGTCGCAAAGAGAAGACCGCGCAATTCGTCAGCGGTCATCTCAGGCAATTTGATTTGTTGTTCCGCTGGAATCTTCGCAAACACACGGATCTCGTTCTTGTACATCATGATGGGGTCGTCTGCCGTGATGATTGCCAATACTTTCGCCGTTGGAAATGAGTAATTGCCGCTAACGATGCTTTCTATGCTCGCAAACGTGTCCGGCGTCGCGATGAACGCCAACCGTCCGTCGCGGATGGTCTCGAACGCAGTTTTGCCGAACGTCTCTCTCCACGGCGTCAAGTCCTTGACGAATGCGGGCGTGTCCTGCGCGTGCACGAATCCGGACAGCAGCACGCCGTCCTGCTCGAGCACGAACAGCTTTTCGCCGGCCAGTTGCGTCTGCACGTGCTGGCCGTCCAAGTAAAGCGCAACGGAAGCCAATGCTAACACCAAAGAAACCGCAGTGAACACCGTATTGAGGGTGCGGAACACTTTCTTCTGCGCCAACAGCGCAAGGATGACGGAAATGGCGAAGAACGATAACGTGATGATGAGGGTGAGATTCATGATTCCTCTTTTGGTGAGGAAGATGCAGAATTGCTTATAAAGCTTTCAGTCAGGCACGTACGAGGAAAGGCGTTCCTTGACTTCGTATTCCGGCATCCGGAGATTGATCGCGGCAAGGCCGATGATTTCTTTTTCGGTGTAGCTTTTCGCGATGGAGAGCACGTCTTCGGCAAGCTTGCCTTTGAGATTGAGCGCGCCGATGACGTGGTCTGCCGGAATGCGTTTGGCGCCGTTGTGGGCCGCGCGCGGGTTGGTCAGCGTGTACGTGCGTTCCGCGCGCGTGGCTTTCAGGCCCGCGTGCGCGATGGCCTCGTCAATCGTGTGATAGAGATCGTTGTCCTCGAAGTCGAGACAGACGTGGTCCTGGTGGTCGACTTCGTGGCCGTAGATGAAATGGGCCTGTTTTCTGCCGCGATAGGCGAGCGCCGTGGCGACGAGCTTGTCCGTGGAACGTGAGGTCACCGTGAACGGAGCAACGTGCAGGATGCCGTCGTGCCCTTTCGCGTCGAGCATGATGTCCGCGAGAAACGTGTCCAATGACGTCGTGTGAGGCATGGGTGGATGGCGAATTGAGGGTATATAAATGTTTCGCTTTTGTTGTCACTTAGAAGTTACTAACTTAAACAAGAATCGCGTTGATCTGCCCTTCCTGTCCCGGTCGGTTCGTCACGCGGGCCTTGCCCTTGTCCGTCTCGATCAACGAGCCTTTCGTGAGGATGTTGCGTCTGACAAAATGTCGGTTTGCCGGGTTGCCCGTCACGATCTTGATGGCCGCCTTGACGTATTTTTTCGTCTTCGGATCGAAGAGATTCGCAACATCGGAGGTAAGCGTGTGCACCTTGCGGTTGCCGCCCTTGACGCGGACGTCCTCGATGGCCAATGCCCCGACACGCGTCATCGTGGCGTGATTGCCTCGCTCGTAGAGCTTCTTGCCGCGGTGCTCCTTCTTTCTGCCGCCGGTGGCGGTGCGTTCTTTCGTTGCGCGTTGGATGACGACCATACACGAATACGCAGACGGGTTCTTTATAAAGCTTACTATGATTCCGCCGGAAACCTTCCGGGCTCTTTTTAAATGGTTCCGTGGTTCTTCCGGAATATCCGGAAACTTTCCGGATTTGCCTCCAAAAGACACCTAAAAAGCACTCCCTTCTTCTGTTTCGAGGTGGTCCGCATGGGACTTGGAACATTCGTAAAAAACGTAGCAGTGTATGGTACGCTCACGGTCGGCGCGCTGTACGGACTCGCGAGCTGCGAGCAAAAAACGTATGACCGCAGCGACTTGAACCGCACAGCGGACAAGGGATTGGAGTGCGTGCAGAAGGGCATCCGTATCACGGAATACGGTCTTGACACGCTGGACAGGAAAATCGAGGAACGGAGAGAGACGTTGCGGGGTGAACACAAATGATAGCCGCCGCGGGAGAGTATAAGGACAATGTGATGAACGATCTCGATCGGATCACGCAGCGCTATCGCGTGTCGCAAAGCACGGAAAAGGAATTCTTGTCGGCCACGCACTCGATATTGTTGCGTGAGGCGCAGCAGATTGATGCCGTGGTCAACCAGATCATCTCCTTGGTCGATGGGAAAGCGTCATTGACGGGATACCTTGGCATTGGCCAGCGCGCCGCTCACGCGGGTTGCAGGCTCTATGATGCGGTCCGCGGCACCAAGCATGCGCAAGGCTACATCGAGGCGCGCAAAAAGCCGATTGCAAGCGCGTTGATCGATGAGGCCGTCGAGCACCACACGGAGTTCATCGACAAGAACCATGTGCTGATCGCGAACGCGCTGGACCAATCTGACGCGCTGGAGCAGGACCGTATGCGGTTGTATGAGGCCATCGACAAACGCGGAGAGGAATATGAGGGCGTGCTCCAGCAGATGGATGCGTTGAAGGCAGCCCGGCGCGAAGACGGCTCGATGCCGATCGCGACCGAGAAGGAGATCGGTGGCCTCCGGTACTCGGCAAAACTGCTCGAATCCGTCATCGCGACGCATGACTTCATCCTGAACGGCAAGAACGAGCGCTATCAGCGCATGCGCGGATATGTGCAGCGCCATGAGAATTTTGAGCTGATGCTCATCCATCGCCGAGAGACGTTCCGCGCGATCAAGCAGGAATATCTTGAAATCGGATCGAATGACCTCGGCCTGCAGTGTGTTGAGCTGCTGCGCGAGCATGGCCATGTCATCAAGGGCATGGAACGCCTGATGGTGGACGGCACGAGCGCGAGCGTCGCCCGTTTGACCATCCCGCCGCTGGCGTGGATGTCGGAAGAGAGTTCGCAACGGGCGCAAGCGCAGGAAGCGCGCGTCGAGGACGTGCAGGAGCTCAAGTCGGAGCACGTCTTGGACATCCTCAAGAAACGTCGCGCAGAATACCGCGGGATGTGACGAAAAGC
>JACQNB010000016.1 GCA_016203265.1 Candidatus Woesearchaeota archaeon
CAGATGAACGGCATGAGCCAATTACGCAAATGGTCGGAAGAGATAGGTTTCAGCAATACGCGTCATGCGGAAAAGGCGAAGTCGTTCAATCCCAGGTAATCCACTGGCTCGTCGCATCATCAGGGAGCGCGTCATCAGCGGTGGCTTGCGTGAATATCCTGAACGTCTCTCCGGAGGGCATGTGCAGGTTCGTGAAGTTGTACGTGAACGAGTCTTCCGGTTCGAGCGTGAACGGGTCGCTCGTGAACGAATCCCAGACCGTGTCCTCGTCCGCCTGCAATGCCGTGTAGATTTTGGTGTTGCGCGCGGTTTTCGAGCCGACGTTCTTCACGACAACGAGCACGTCGGCATAGAGGTCGACGCGCGTGTATCGGTACACCGCCGTGAAGTTGATGTTCAGCGCCGGGCGTTTTTCGATGGGGATGACCTGCATGCTTGCGCCTTCGTATTCCTCCGGGATTTGGCCGATGGGCCAGTTTTCGCCGGTCGTCTCGAGATAACAATAGCGTTTGCCTTCGAACGTGACGTAGGATCCCTTGATGTCTTCGGTGCATTCGACGCCGACGGCCATGTGTTTCGGCAGCTCAAGCAAGACAACGCCATACCCGAGCTCCTGCAACAGCGCGGCGGCCAGGATGGACGTGTCTTCGCAGTCTCCGCCGTCATCAACAAGCGTCTCGTACGGGAATCGCGGATATTCGTCGAATGGGGTGGTCACGTCATCCGACGTGTACGGCAACGACTGCACGAACGACGCGACAAAATACGGCAATTCTCCCGAAGACAATTTCTTTTCGCGCGCGAGGTCGCGCAGTTTATCCGCCAAATCGGTGATCAGCAAGTCGTCGTATGGGTCGGACGCGAACAGGTCATAGTCGCGGTAGCGCGAGCGTTCCTTGTAGACGTCGATGCCGGCGGGGTCGAAATGGAGCTTGAGCGACCATTCGCGGTTGTCGTAGTCCCATGAGAACGTGCGCGTGATGAACTCGGATGAGCTTGTCGGCGTGAGCGAGGACGTCTCGACGACGGTCGTGCTCGCGCCTGGCTGCGGCAACGGCGGCAGGCTGCCGACTTGCGGCACGTCGACGTGCGGAAACCCGTCCTGCGCCGTGGGCGCGGGCAGTTCGCGGACATAGAGGAAGACGATCAGCGCGAGGAGGATGACCAGCAAGAACAGCGATGCCTGTCCGCGTTTCATTGGTACGGTTTTGGTCGGGTGACGTCCGTGCGCAACTTGTGCTGGATTTGCGCGAGGATTTCCTCGAAGCAGCGGTGCACGGCCTTGGGCAGGTCATAATCGTCGAGCTTTGCGCTTTCGAAGTGCTGTCCCGGCGAGACCGCGCGCACGTGCAACGTGTAGCGCTTGCGTTTTTCTTTTCCTTCCTGTTTGCCGGACACTTGCGTGTGGACAATCAGGTCGGTGAGGTTGTGGATCTCGCGCTTGATCTTGGAATGGTAGTCCTGCGCGAGCGTCTGCACCGCGTCCTGTTCCTCGGGCGTGAGGTCATGCATGCCCGCGAACTGGATGCCTTCATGTTGGGGTATGTCTTTTGTCATGGGTCACCTAGTAGTTGCCCAGGGATTGTTGGGCTGCGTTCTTAAATGTTTTCCAGCTGTGCCGGAAGATTTCAGGATACTTGTCCCAGTAGCTTTCGACGAACGCCTTGGTTTTGGGGTCCGTGATGTAACCGGAGCCGAAGTCGACGCCGATTTTCTTGCGCAGTTCCGCGATTTCTCGGTCGCGCAGCACTTTCGCGAGGATGCTGGCTGCCCCGACGACCACGTAATCAGTGTCGGCGTGGTGCGCGCACGTGATGTGGTGCTTGTTGATGAGTTTCTTCTCGATAAAGGTCGTGTATGCCTTGATGTTCGGGCTCGGGCAGTCGATGATGCTCGCGTCCGGCTTGAGTTCGTCGAGGATGGCGACGGCGTGCGTGGCTTCGAGCCAGTTGAGGTTGGTCGTTTCTGACTGCACGGCTTCGTCGATTTCTTCCGGAGGCACGCGGATGACTTTGAAGGCCTTCACGACCTTCTGGATTTCGTCAAACAACGCTTCGCGCCGTTTGGGCGTGAGCAGTTTGGAGTCCTTGACGCCCATCTTTTTCAGGATTGCCTCGTGCTCTGGTTCGATGACGACGCCGGCCATGTAGAGTGAGCCGATGATGGGGCCTCGACCGGCTTCATCGATGCCGCAGAGGGTGGTCATGCATGAAGGGGAGTGAAGGACGTTTAAGAGCATTTGCTTTCTTTCTTTTCCATATAGAAAATATGATTCTTGTCGAGCGAAGACTTTATATACGAACCGTTCGTGAATGTGCCCGTGGAAGAAGCCAAGGAGGTGGCAGTAGCATCTGTTTCTGAACCTCTTGCATCTGCCATCCCCGAATCCCTGCTTTCACCCATCGGTTCGACCAAGATCAACAAGCTCATCATGGAGGGCTTCAAGAGCTTCGGCAAGCGCACCGAACTTCTGTTCAACAACGACTTCAACGTCATTCTCGGTCCCAACGGCAGCGGCAAGAGCAACGTCATCGACGCATTGTGTTTCGTGCTCGGCAAGACGTCAGCCAAATCAATGCGCGCCGAAAAGACGAGCAACCTCATCTACAACGGCGGCAAGACCAAGAATCCGGCCAAGCAGGCCGAAGTCAGTCTGGTGTTCGACAATTCCAAGAAAATATTTCCCACGCCCGAGCCTGAAGTCAAGGTCACGCGCATCGTGAAGGCCGACGGCCAGAGCAAATACAAGATCAACAACACCACAAGAACGCGGCAGGAGATGCTCGACTTGCTGGGCGTCGCGAACATCGACCCCGACGGTTACAACATCATCCTGCAGGGCGACATCGTGCATTTCTGCGAAATGCCGTCGATCGAACGCCGACAGATCGTGGAAGAGATTGCCGGCATCGGCATGTATGAGGAAAAGAAACAGCACGCGCTCAATGACTTGGCGAAAGTCGAGGAAAACTTGAGCCAAGTCGGCATCATTCTCAAGGAACGCGAATCCTACCTGAAAGATCTGCGCAAGGACCGCGACCACGCGCTCAAGTTCAAGGAATTGAACGACCGTCTGCGCACGAACAAGGCCACGCTCATCAAGCGCCAACTGGACGGCAAGGAAACCGACGTCAAGAAACTCGAGGAAAAGATAGGCGGCTACCGTTCGAAGTTCGACAAGTTGCAGGGTCAGGTCAAGGAGTTGCGCGACCGCATCCAGGCCAACCGCGCCGAGATGCAGGGCATCGACGCGGAAGTCCAGCAGAAGGGCGAACAGGAGCAGGTCAGCATGCAGAAGGAAATCGAGCAGCTGCGCGTCGAATTGGCGACGATGAAGACGACGTTGAGCGCGACGCACACCGAACTCGGCCGCATCGCGCAGCGCAAGGACCAACTGCTCAAGTCATCCGAAGAGCTCGATGCAAAAATCGTTGCGACGAAAGCGCAGAAGGCGGACTGGGAAGGGCGCAAGTCAGGCATCCAGAAAGAGCTTGTTGCGCACGAAAAGAAACTTGCTGACTTCCGCAAAAAGCACCAGCTTGGCGAGAGCAACACGCTCGACCAGGACATCGTCCGTTTCGACCAAGAGGCAGAGGAAAAACAAAAATTCCTGTCCACGTTGCGTGAAGAGCAGCAGAACCTGCTGCGAGAGAAGGACAAGATTGAGTTTCAGCTCCAAACGATTGACCAGCAGATGGACAAGGTCAAGGAGCTCGAGAACGCCAACGCCGCGGAAATCAAGGCGTTGAAGCAGAGAAAGGAGGAATTCAAGAAAGCAGTCCTCGAGCTCAACCAGCTCCTGAATCACGATTCGAAACTCGCGGCAGAGTTGGCGCAGGGCAAGCAGCGCCTGCTCAAGATTTCCGAGGACTTGGCACGTTTGGAAGTGCGCAATGCGTCCGTGCAGGAAGCCATCTCGGGCAACGTTGCCGTCAAGAAAATCATGGAGAGCCGGCAGCAGCTTGGCGACATTTACGGCACCGTGGCTGAATTGGGCAACGCGAGCAAGGAGCACAGCGTCGCCTTGGAAATCGCGGCCTCCAGCAAAATCCAGAGCGTCGTGGTCGACGACGACAAAATCGCGGCCAAATGCATCAGGTTCCTCAAGGAAGGCCGTTTCGGGACTGCCACGTTCCTGCCGTTGAACAAGATCAAGGGCAACAGCGTCAAGGCAGAGCACAAGAGGCTGCTGGAGGAGAAGGGCGTCGTGGGATTCGCCATCGACCTGATCACGTTCGAGCCGAAGTTCAAGGACGTCTTCTCCTACGTGTTCGGCAACACGCTCGTCGTGCAGAACATCGACGTTGCCCGCAGACTGGGCATCGGCACCATCAAGATGGTCACGCTCGACGGCGACTTGTGTGAATTGTCAGGAGCCATGGTCGGGGGCTATCGCGCCAAGAAGCAAGGCGTGTTCAAGGAGAACGAACTCGGCACCACCATTGACAAGAGCCGCGAAGAAGTGTCTTCATTACAGTCACGCACGTCACAGTTGCAGTTGGAAAAGACCGAGAACGAGGACAAGATCCAGCACTTGCGCGAGTTCAAAGCGAACTTGGAAGGCGAAATCATCAAGACCGAGAAGTCCTTGCATTTGGAGACGTCGGACTTGGACGCGAGCAAGAGCTACAAGGAAGAGCTCAGCGACCAATTGAAGGCCGTGTCGAAAAAGCTGGAAGGTTTGGCCGATACGTTGTCCGAATCAACGTCGAGCTTGGCGCAGATCAAGATCAAGAAGCAGCAATTGCATGATAAGATCGCGGAATTGAGAAAGCAGACCGTGATCGCGGAACTGAACGCGAACGACGAGAACCGCAAGAAGCTCACGCACGTAGTCATCCGGTTGACGGCTCTCGTGAAGTACGTCGAGACGCAGC
>JACQNB010000034.1 GCA_016203265.1 Candidatus Woesearchaeota archaeon
AAGAAGGCGAACCTGTACATTTTCGACGAGCCGACATCCTACCTGGACATCAAGCAGCGTTTCAGGATTGCTAATTTTATCAAAACATTGGCGACGCCAGAAACGGCAGTCATCGTGGTCGAGCACGACCTCATCATTCTTGACGCGATGACCGAGCTGGTGCACATCATGTACGGCAAAGAGGGAGCTTATGGCATCGTAAGCCAGCCGAAAGCGACCAGAACCGGCATCAACGCGTATCTCTCGGGCACATTGAAGGACGAAAACATGCAATTCAGGGATTACCCGATCAAGTTCTTTGTGCGGCCCCCGGCAAAGGACAGCAAGGAACCCATCGTCACCTCGTGGAAAGGCGTGCGCAAGGAACAAGGCAAGTTCAAGCTGGAGGCGAAGGAAGGCAGCATCCGCGCGAACCAGGTCATCGGCATCCTCGGAGAGAACGGCATCGGAAAGACGACGTTCGCAAAACTGTTGGCGCATGTGGACCAGCCGTCAGCGGGTGAGGTCGATGAAAAGATCACGGTCGCGTACAAGCCGCAATATCTTGACTCACACTCGACAAGTTTGGTGCTGGACGTCCTTGGTGACGCGATGACGCGGTATGAAGTGCAGCTCGCGCGGCCATTGGACTTGAAGCCGTTGCTGACGAAGCAGTTGAATCAGCTGTCCGGCGGAGAATTACAAAGAGTCGCAATCGCCGCGACATTGGCGAAGGAAGCGGATTTGTACTTATTGGACGAGCCGTCAGCCTACTTGGACGTCGAACAGCGCATGATCATCTCGAAAACAATCAAGGAATTGACTGAACAACGAGGCAAGCCCGTGCTCGTCATCGACCACGACTTGATGTTCATGGACCACTTGTCAGACCAGCTGATTGTGTTCACGGGCACGCCCGCGATCCATGGCGACGCGGTCGGACCGTTCCCGATGGAGAAGGGAATGAACGTCTTCTTGGAAGGCATCCAGCTGACGTTCCGCAGGGACGAGGATTCGCACCGTCCGCGGCTGAACAAGCCCGGCAGCGTGGCTGATCGTGAACAGAAGCAGGAACAAAAGAGGTATTACAGTTAACGTTCTGTTGTTAATTGCTTGATCATCATTGAGGGATTAATCTTCTCAAACGTTGCCGCAGGACTATCGCTGCCGGGGCTCATCAGCGCATCAACTTCCGCACCGACTTCCTTCGACGTCCACCATTGCGGTCCGTGTTCCTTCTCGAAGCGTGCGTGGAGTTCGCCGACCTGCATTTCGGCGAGCATGTAGCTCGGCACGTACATCAGACTGTCCGGCAGGATGTGGTGCAAGAGCCAGTATTCACCGGGAATGTTGAGACCCATGCAGGATTTGACGTGCTTTGCGTACAAGGGCGCGAGTTCGTCGAAGGGCACTTGTTTTTCCCACGAATCTATTTTGAAGAGTGAATTTGCGCAGTAAAACGCCGCGCCGTAGAGCTCTTTGTAGCGCGTGCGCGTTCGTAATTCTTGCGCGGTTTCGTCCTTGAATCCGATGTGTTGCAGGAATCCGGGACGCATGAGGAGTTTGTCGAAAAAGATGGAGAACGTCTCAGCAAGCCCTTCGGAGATGCAGTTGCGCGTCCAGAACGGCAGGTCTGCCTTGATGGACTTGTAATGCACGGCGTGGCCGTATTCATGATAGATGGAGTTGAGGTCGCTGAACGGATTTTCGGGCTTGTAGCTCACGCGCACATCGGTCGGGACAACGATGGACGTCATGAACGGTGAGGCATACTTGCCCGGTCTGTCTTCGGCATCTAAAAGGATACCATCCGGGCTCAATCCCATGCCGCGAATCGTGGCAAAGACGCTCTTGACCGGATCGAGTTTCGGCATCGTGATGCCGTCATAGAGCTTGTTGCGGATGACATAAAAGTCGTCGTAATAGTGTGGCTCGCGACCGAAGATGACTTCAGAATAGTGCTTGTTTTGTTTGACAAACTCACTTTTGATGCCTTCCTTCAGTTCGCCGATGACGTTGCGCAAATGCTTGACGCTCATGCGGTGGCTTCGGACGTACGCGTCCAAGGGATTGGTACCGTAGTCGGCATAGGTTTTGCCCGCGACCGAGAATTTTTTCTGCACGATGGGCGCTATCTTTTTTGACAGTGAGATGAATTCGTCGTAGACGTGCTTGCGTTCCGCGTCGTTGGCTTGTGCCGCGAACTGCCGCCATGTCTGCCATGAGACTGGATTTCTTTTGAGTTTGTGCTTCGAGGAAACAATTATTTTTTTGCGCGCGTCCTGCAGCGCAAGCCCTTCCTTGAACGTTTTCGAGCCCGCGACCGAACCGATGCAGTCGTCGACGAGGTCTTGCGGTTCTTTGAAATGCGCGAGAAACGCGCTCGTCTGTTTGCCGCTTTGGGCTTCGAGCTCGCCGATCTTTTGTTCGCTGTACGGAAGGCCGACGCTCATGTTCCAGTATTCGAGACGCAAGTGTTTCGCGAGTTCTTCCGTTTCTTGGCACCACTGCGGGAGGTTCACGTGTACTTCCTCGTGAAGATGAGGAATGCGGTGTGACCGATGCTGATGTTGTCCGGCCGCGTGCGGTGCTCGTCAATGACCCAAGGCCGCTCGATGACTTCGACGGTCTTGATGGGCTGCAAGCCTGCTTTTTTGACGGCATCAAGGAATTTCTGCGCTTGTGAAACGTGCGGGCAGTAGCCAACCAAATAACCGCCGATTTTGATGGCGTTCGCGGCCGTCGGCACGGCATGCCACGGTTCGGGCAGGTCGAGCGTGACCAAGTCAACGTTTTTTTCGGCGATGCCTTGGGTGACGTCTTGGTGTTTGAGCGTGATGTTTTTGAGCCCGAGCGTCTCGATGTTTGCCTTGATGTTCTCGAGATACTTGTCGTTGATTTCGTAGCTGACGACTTTTTTGACGATGTGCGCGATGAAGCACGCGAATGCTCCCGAGCCTGCTCCGGCGTCGACGCACACGGATTCTCCATCAATACCGGTTTCTGCGATGATGGCGCCGATATCTTTGGGGATGATGCTTTGTGGCATGCGCTTCAGTCTGCGGAAGATGTCCGAGAAGCAGGGAGTGAGCACGATGAATTCCTTGTCTTGGTTTGACTTGACGATGGTGCCGTCTTTGGCTTTCAGGTCTTTGGCCTTGATGGTGCCATGCATCGTGGAGAAGTCTTTGCTGGTATCGGTGACGAAGTATTCCTTGCCTTCAACGATGGTGACTTCGCGGTCAAGGTCCGGCACGTACTGTTTCTTTTCGCGCTGGATCAGCAGTTTCATGCGCTTCCGTCGCTACCGCTGATTTAAATACCTTGTGGGAACATTATTAAACGTGCTTGAATCGTCAGATTCTAGGTGCAGCCATGAAACAACTCTTTGCCATCCTAGGACTTCTGTTGTTGGTTGCCTGTACGGCTCCCGTTGTTGAAAAAGCTCCGGGCGTGCTGGAAAGCGCGGACCACATCGTGACGATCAATAAGTTCAAGTTCAGCCCGAGCAGCATCACCATCAAGGCGGGCGAGACCGTGTTATGGAAGAATCAGGAAAGTGTTTCGCACACGGTCGCGGTTGACGGCGCCGAAAGCAACGAACTTTTCGAAGGTGACACCTGGAGCCATACGTTCACGACGGCAGGCACGTTCGACTACGTGTGCGGCATCCATCCAAGCATGACCGGCAGCGTGATGGTGGAATGAAACTCTGGAAACCGTTCGTCTTCGCGGTTCTCGTCACGCTCGGCATGAACGCGCTGGACATGCTGTTTCACGTCGCCACCGAGACTGCCGTGCACCTGAATTATGTTGCCGTGAAATTCACTATTGTGTTTGTGAGCGTGTTCTTGATTGCGTGGCTCATCGGCATTGGCCGGACGCCGGGCATCGTGTCTGCGTTGTTGGGCCCGACTGCGTTCTACATTTACTATCGTGTTGCGACTCCGACGCTTGATCGAAGCTTGTTTCGCATCGATGATGCCGTGCTTTACGTTGTTGTGCACGCGATTGCGTTGGCGCTCGTCTACTGGCTCGCGACAAGAGTCATGAAGAAAGACTCAGGAAGCCTGTCGTTCGCCACGCTCACGTCGCTTGCGGCGTTGCCGTTGCATTGGGGATGGATCATGTTCGTCATCAAGTGGACGGGCGGGTTGGACGGCGACACGACAAAGGCGTTGACCTTGAGCGCAGCATTAATCGCACTGGTGGTGCTCTGGGTGCTGTGCTATTTCGCAAGCTGGGTTGCGAACCGTTGGATTGGCGCAAGCGTCGCGGGCATCGTGTTCGCGATTGCGAGCATGTTCCTGGGCGCGACGGCCATTGGCGGAGTCGCACGCGTGTTCGTGCTTGGCGTGCCGTACGTCCTTGCGACGGAGCTGAAACGATGAAGTGGAGCATCATCATCGCATTTGTTGCCGGCATTCCGGGAGCAATCTTGACGTTCGTCGATCCCCGCACGCTCGTTGCGTGGGGTCTTGGCTTCGGGCGGCATAATGATCGCGTGCTTGCTGGCGTCTTGCTACTCATCATCGCGTTTGTTTCAATCTGCAAGTTTTTGACGTTGCTGAACACATCGACGGCTGAAAAGCCAGCAAGAAAGAACATTCGCAAAAAGAGTTCTAGAAAGAAATAAGCGCGAAGCAAAGCTTCACAATAAGCGGAGGCTGGGACTCGAACCCAGGAAGACTCGCTCTGCAGGCGAGCTCGTTAGCCGCTTCGATACCTCCGCATTAAGAGACTGCAGAACCGGGAGTCTGCAACCTCCACTAGCGTGAAGGCACGACGGGGAGTATAAAAAGCTACCTTCTTGAGCACAGGAATTCATTTAAATAAATCGGATTGAAATGGAGCTATGTACTTGCTTGTGGGGAATGGAGCGAAGGAAGGCATCGAGTGGATGATGAAAGCCGTCGAACAGGCGCGTGAGGCGACGTGTGAACGCCGAAAGTGCGGTTCGGTGATTGTCTTGGACGGTGAGCTCATTAGTTGGGGAAAGAACTCACCTCCTGGCGAACTTGAGAGTCAGCGTCGTTGCAGCTGTGAAAAAGGCAATTATCATTCGAAAGTTACCGATAAAACGTGCTGTGTGCATGCGGAACAGCGCGCAATAATCAATGGACTCACATGGAAGGCAAAGAAGGTTCCCGGTTCTCAATTGTATTTTGCGAGTGTTGATGAACGAGGAAATCCCTTGCGTTCAGGCAAACCGTACTGCACCATCTGCAGCAAGATGGCGCTGGACGTGGGCATTGCGGATTTCAGGTTATGGCACCAGGAAGGCATTGGAGTGTATACGACGGAAGAATACAATACGCTGTCGTTTCAGTATCAGGGTTAAAGAAGTTCTGCTCGACAGCTTTATAAATGCAGTTTCGTAAAGTTTGGTATGGCCCTGTAGCTC
>JACQNB010000036.1 GCA_016203265.1 Candidatus Woesearchaeota archaeon
TTCCTGATGCGTGTCGGTCGTCGTGAGCATGCACAAACAGGCAAAATGACGTATTTAAATCTTTCGAGAATTGTTACTGAAAAGTGAAAACAAAAGAAGTGGTCGCTTGCCTTACGCCGTACGCGCCGCTCGCTTCCGCTTTTGCTTCTTCATGCGCTTACGCTGCCACTTCCATCGCATCTGCTGCTTCTTCTTCCAGCGGCGTGAGCTTCGCTTCATTGCACGAAGGTCTTCCCCACCCTATTATAAAGCTTGCGTTCAAATGACGCCGCCATTTGGAGGCGCACACTACAGCGGGATTTCGCTTCGCTCAACCCCGCGAGCAGCCTTGTGCTCTGCCGTTCGTGGCGAACTTGTCTCGAACGTAGCGTTCGAGCATTGGAGAGCTTTGCTCGACATATGTCGAGTCTCGAGCATAAATCCGCGACCAGAGCCTTTTTATATCGAATATACTCATAATTCCGAAAAGAGGTCGTATGGTCAAGCACGCTACAATCACAGTCGTCGCTATTCTTCTCGCGGTCACGATTGCCGTCTCTTCCTCCCCATTCCATGACGGCTGGGCCGTCAAGAAGTCCTCGAACCTGATCACGGGCAGGGCGACCGAGGAAGTCGGTTTTGCGAAGGTCGCTGTTGAACGTGAATCGTTCTGGACGTCATTCTTCAAGGGATTCTTCAGGGCGGTCGCAGAGGAACCGCTCATCGAAACCGCAACAGACCCATCAACCGGCAATCGCATGGATGACGAAGTCGCAGTTTCAGAACCTGATTTTATCGACGATAAATTCGCTCAGCAGATGATTGATGACCGCATCCCTTGCGAGATCAGGCTCGGCGGGTGTGAAAGTTCGCGTGATGCCGCGCAAGCGTCCTTGACGGCGACGCAAGCAGACCTCGAGGCGTGTCAGGACAATGCGGGCGAACTGACGTCCGCGCTTGATGCGTGCAAGAGCGTCGAAGACCAGTTCGATGCGCTCATGGGAACATTGAGGAATCCTCCGCGACCCAACAATTGCGGCGACTGGTTGATAGCGTATGCGCAATCCTGCAATCAGGTGTGCGCCGAGAAAAACAAGGTCTGCTACGGCGCCGTCATTCGCGACCTCGGTGATGTCTTTTCACGTGACGATGTGTGCGCCCCGAGCCAGTGCTATGATGACACGCTCCCGCGTTGCTGGGCTGAAACCAGCTACCAAAGTGACGACCGCGACGAGGACAAGCCCGTGCGGCCGTTCCGCGACTGCACGTGCTGCTGACATGAAAAAACATTCTGACAAACCGCTCCTTGTCTTCTCCGTCTTCATCGCGATAGCCATCGGAGTCTCGTCCGCTCCGGGCATCACGGGTCATGCGGCGTCAAACACGGAAGATGTTTCGCGCTGGTCCCGGTTGCTGCGCGCAGAGGCGGACAAGCCGGTCCCGAGCGGGTGTTCCGTCACCGTCATCGACAATGTCATCCGCAATGCGGGCTGGACGTGCGACGACGCCTGCGGCGAAAAATCCTGCTCGTTCAGCATGACGACGTGGTCGCGGCCCATCGAATACGATGACGGCACGTGGACCGAGGACACGACGTGGACGCAACTGAACGACTGCCAGACGGCGCGTGGCGACAGTTTTGCGACGATGGCCGACGGCTCGTCACGAAAGAAACGGATTTTCTGCGTGTGCTGCTGATGAAACCCACTCACACGCCCATCATTCTCGTGTCGCTCCTCTTGGCGGCAGCCATCGCCGTTTCATCATCTCCGTTCCATCAGGGCTGGGCAGTCAAGTACGCGCCGCAGCTCGCGCTGACTGGCGCTGTCGGCAGCGTGCAGCCGCAGGCGTACCTTACCGGCGCGGCAACGTCAACCGTTCCGAAACCCATCATCGGCACGCCGACCGTCACGACATCGACGACAACGCCGGAAACCATCGACATCAAGCAAGGATTCTTGGAACGGCTTCTCACCGGCATTTTTGGTGAGCTGACCGAAGCAGAATCAGTGCCTGAGCCCGGTTGCTGCGCCGACCAGCAGGCCGCCATCGACGAGATGACGGACACCGTCAACGACCTGCAGGACAAGATCGACGTGCTCGAGAACCGGATGAACCAGCCGTGCGCATCGACGACGATACGTTCCGGCTCGTGCACGGCAGCCTGCCAGAACACGGGCCTCAAGTGCACGGGGGCCATGACGATACGCACTGAAGTTGAAAGCCATCTTATCGGAAGCGATACCGAATCAATCCTGTTCACCGCGCCGACCGATTGCGAAAATGACTGGTACATGGCGTTCCCGGAAGTCTATGACGAACGCAGCTGTTTCTGTTGCTAGAACCGGTATTTCAGCAGGGTCCAGATGCCTTCAAGCCCGTCGGACCACTTGATCTTCTTACCTTCCGCAACCGTACGAGGATAGAACGCGATGGGCATTTCCACGATTCTGATGCCGCGCTTCGCGACTTTTGCCGTGACTTCGGGGCAGAACTCGAAGCCCGTGCACTGCAACGGGATGTTCTTCAGCACATCAGCGCGGAACACCTTGTAGCAGGTGGGCTCGTCAGTCAAGTGCGTGCCGTACAGGATGTTGGTCGCCCACGTGATTAAGCGTCCACCGACGGCGAACGAGAGATACTTGAGCCCGTGCTTGTTCGTGTGCATGCTCCACGCCTCGTGACGTTGGCCCGGCAAGTAATAGCGCGAGCCGTACACAACGAGCGCGAGTCCGCGCAAAATGGGCTCGACAAGCCCCGCGTAATCTTCGGGGTCGTATTCCAAATCGGCGTCCTGGATGATGATGATGTCGCCCGTGGCGCGAGTGATGCCTTCGCGGATGGCGCTGCCTTTGCCGCCGTTTGGTTTGTTAATGAGCGTAATCTTTGCTTTAGCGTGCGTCTTGATGAACTGCTCAACTTCTTTCTGCGTCGAGTCCTTGCTGCCGTCGTTGATGACGATGATTTCTTTTGCGATTTTTGTGGGGTCGACGCGTGCGTCAACGACTTTTTGCAATAATTGTGCAATGGTTCCTTCTTCGTTGTACGCCGGAATCAGAATCGATAATGTAGCTGGCGTATGCATCGGCCCCATGGAGAAGGGGCTTTGACGACGGTATAAAAAGGTTGCTGATGATTCAATGCAAAATGTATGCGAGCGCCTGATACCACATAGATTCAGGAGCTCCTTGCTGAATTTTGCAATGGGGTTCTTGGAATGTGCCGTAAAGTTCGTGCATGCGTTTGACGTTCAGCAGAAAACTGTCGACGATTTTTGGATTGGCAAAGTCTTTCATGTCAGATGGGTCGTCAGGCGCTGCACGCCTCGCGCGTAAGGTTGCTTCTTCGAGTGTGGGTGACTCCACAAACAGGAATTTGAATGGCACGCCGTGCTGGTGTGCGAGGGCTTTGCCGTGTTGGTACGTGCGGATGTCATCGTGCGTGTCGATGACAATAGGTGATCTGCCCGCGTAGAGCAGTTTGGGAATGAGCGTGCCGAACATCGTGCGCAAAGCGGTGGCGTGCAACTGCAGACTTTCCGGCGTGTCCGGAAGTTTGGAGCGCACAACGTCCGCACCGAAGAGAGTATTCTTGACGTCATCAACTTCCAGCAACGCAGGTCTGCAGTGCGCGTCAAGTCCGAGGAGAAGTCCTTTCGCGAGCGTGGTTTTTCCTGAGCGTTTTGCTCCGCCGATCTGGATGTGGTACTGTCTCACGGAAACAACCTCTTCATGCTTTCATGAAACCAGAATGCGTACTTCTTCGGCGTCGTCTTCAATTCTTCCTTGATATTGTCGACGGACAGCCACGCGATCTGCGCGACTTCAGTTGGATTCGGCACGGGAGTTTCGTTGCACGTGCCGACGAACACGTGCAAGAATTCGTGTTCGGTCAACCCGTTCTCAAAAGGAACTTTGTAGGTGTACTGCAGCTGTTCGCGCATCGGACAATCGATGCCGAGCTCCTCGCGCAGACGGCGATGCGTGGCCTGCTCGAGCGTTTCTTTCGGCCGCGGATGCCCGCAGCAGGCGTTCGCCCAGATGCCGGGCGAATGGTATTTTGTCAACGCGCGCTGCTGCAACAGCATTTCACCATTTTTGTTGAAAATAAAAATAGGAAAGAA
>JACQNB010000032.1 GCA_016203265.1 Candidatus Woesearchaeota archaeon
AGTCGTTCCTGCTCGTCCTTGTGCTGCCAGGTCGACATGCCCTTGTCCAAGTCGCCCGCGGATTTCTCCGACATCAAGCCGGCTGCGGCAAGCAAGTTGTCCGTGAACGCGGTCTTGCCGTGGTGGATGTGCGCGCTCGTAGCAATGTTACGAATGTTCTTCTGCGCGCTCGACAAACGCCTCATCTTGTCAATCTGGGACTCTTTTTCTGCCATGGTTAGTTCGTCACTCCGTAGATGACTTTGTAGTCTTGTTTGGTGTATGTGTAAAGTTCATTTGACTTGAACCAGAGCGCGATCTCTCGCTCGGCCTCCTCGACCTTGCCGGACGCGTGCACGAGGTTCCGGATGACCCTCTTTTCGGCATCCGCCATCGCGAAGCTGTCGACGCTGAAGTCACCGCGGATCGTGCCCATGGCCGCCTGCCTCGGTTCGGTGTGACCAACAATCTTCCGGCCGGCTTCCACGACGTGCGGTCCCTGAAAGACGAGCGCGAGCACGGGGCCCTTGAGGCAGTCCATGTTCCACTTCCTGATCCTTGCGCCGATTTCCTCGTCGGTTTCCTTCATTTCGATGCCTTTCGATTTCATCGATGCGCGCGTCTTTTCGCCCACTGACTTTTTCCAGACGGGGTCGTCGGCGTAATGCTCGCCGAGCAGCTTTTCGCCGGGCACGAGCATTTTCGCGCCGCAAATCCAGAAACCCATGCGCTCGAAGCGCCGCGTGATCTCGCCGACAAGTCCGCGTTGGACTCCGTCCGGCTTCACGATGATCAGCGTTCGTTCAATCATTCAACAACCCCAATTACTTCTTTGCTTCTGTTTTTGACTCGGAAGCCGCCTTTTTTGCCGCCTTCTTGTCGTGCTGGTAGCCGAAGGTCCATTTCATCTCTCTGCCCACGCGACCCAGCTTCATCTGGTTCTTCTCGCACTTCATGGAACAGAAGTGCATGATCCTGCCGTCTTTGAGCACGAGCATCTTGCCCGTGCCGACCTCGATGTTGTGCCTGCAAAAGGAACAGCGTGCCATTTAAGCGCTCCCGCGTCCGCCCTTGCCGAGCGGCCGCGCTTCCATTTCCGTCTCTCGAAGCATGAGGATGTCATCCTTCTGGACCGGACCCTTGACGTTGCGTCTCAAGACCTTATCCTGGTCTCGGCCCGTGAGCACACGGACGCGCACTTGGATTGCCTCGCCTCGCGAGCCCGTGCGTCCGACAATCTCCTCCACGCGCGACGGGAATGACAGCGAAAACTTGACTGCTTCGGCTCCCCGGGCTGCCGTTGCGGCAACGCGAGCTTCGCCCTTGCCTGCCGGAGCTGCCGCCGGTTTTGCTCCTGCGGCAGGACTTGGCGAGCTTGGTGCCTTCGGAGGCACACTCGAGGCCTTTGTTTCTTTTTTCGCGTCCGCCATCTTACATTGCCTTCTTGAGTTCTGCGATGATCTTCTTGGCGTCGCCTTCCTCGATGATTGCGATTGCCGCCGTGGGAACGCCGATGCCGGCTGCCTGGCCGAGCTCTTCCTTGCTGTCAACCGTGATACAGGGGATGCCCTTTTCCTTCGCGATGAGCGGGATGTGCATGACGACTTCCGCCGGCTGCACGTCCTTGGCGATGACCGCGAGCTTTGCGGTGCCTCTCTCCACGGCTTTCGTGACTTCGTTCGCGCCCTTCTTGATCTTGCCGGACGCGCGCGCCATCTCGATCGCCTGAAGTGCGTTGTCCGCCTGTTCGTTTGTCATGGTTGGTTTCCTCCTGAGGAAAACGTAGAACGTTAACCCCTCAATTCGTGCCTACTATTATAGGCAGTCATTATCTCATCAGAGATACCTTTGGTTCACGATGACCTCTTTATAAAGGTTACGGAGAAGGACTGCAATTATGTTCTTTATCACCCACATGCATAAAAAGGTAGTCATCTGACGGTCCTCGGTGGTCGTATGGCAGAAGCAGATGTCAAGAGTTATTCCGTGATTGTCGTTAAGGATCCGAAGTCAGGAGAGGAAGATGATCTTTTCATTGGACGATTGCATGGCGAACGCCGATTGCTTGGTACGCGACCGTCTGCTTTTCGTTACTTGTTCACCGAACGCGAATGTACCATCATGAATAAAGGCAAAGTAACGTTTCCGGAAGGACGCGCCGAAATTTCCGATCTCGTCGAAGGAGATATCATTACCGTCACACGCGATGATGGAAATGCTGGGCCGTGTAGCGGCGCGATTTATCAGCGGCGAAGATAACTTGTTTTCTACTTCTTCCTTCGCGAGAAGTCCTTGTGCAGTTCCTTGTGGTGCTTCGACGTCTTGCGCTCCTTGCGCGTGTCGAAGATCTTCTTGGTGAGCAGCATCGCCACTCCCGCGCCCGGAAGGATGTTGCCCGCGACCTCCGTTGAGATGTCGAACACGGTCTCGCCCGACCAATACTTCTTCGTCAAATCTGCCACGAGGCTGACGCCCTTCTGCCACGTTCCCGTGATGCCGTCGACCTCGATCGTGGCCTGCTTGTCGCGATTCTCCTCCTTGAACTCGAACACGTGGATGGGCGCGAGATACAGCGTGAGCTTGTTGATGACGACGCGCTCATCGAGCACCTCATCGGCCTGGATGGGCTTGATGATGTCCTTGTAGATCATGTTCAGCAGGTACGACGCGCGGATCTGGACGGGCATGATGTCGTGGTCTGATCTCTGCAGGTCCTTGAGGTCGCGCAGGAACTTGGACTTGCTGTCGAGATACTTGGCGTAGTCCTTGCCCTTCTCGCGCAGCGCGTCCTGCACCGTCTCCTTCCTGAAATGCTCGAAGCAATGGTCGGTGCCCTCGAACAGGATGACGGGCTCGTCCGGATGCACCTTGAGCGTGTGCTTCGCGATGGTGACGCTCTGCACTTCCGGGGCGACCGGGAACTGGTACGTGTTCTTGCGCTTGTACTCGAAGAAGCTCTCCGCCTGGATGTGCCAGAACGGCTCGAACCGTTTCCGGTACCCGGTGAGGATGATGTCGCCGCGCGAACGGTCAAAGGCCTTCATGATGCCCGTCAACGTGCCGAAGGCGGCCGCCTTGTGCCTTTCCGCGATCTCCTGCGCCTGGTCGCGGTCGTACGCGTCCTCGAGCATCTGGATGGTCTTCGCGTTCTTGGCGAATTCGATGTGCATGCGCCGTCTGTGGGCGCACTCATTTAAATAGCTTGCGCCGGAAGGCCCCTGCCTGCGTCCTGTTGCCATTTTTGGCATGTATCATCCCACCGTCGAGAAAAGATAGTTTTAAATATGCTTGAGATATCTATCAATATATGTCGCGCAAAGTGCTGCTGACGGTCCATCCCGCGATCTTCCGGCAGCTGCAGTCGCGGCAGAAGGAAGGCTACGGCTCGGTGCAGGAAGTCATCAACGAGATTTTGCGCAAGGAGTTCCTGAAGGCCAAGCGAATCCCGAAACAGCCCAAGAAAAAAACCTACGACGACTATTTGAGGTGAACCATGGATCCCCTATTCATCACGGCGGCGCAATTCGGGGCCGCAGGCGCGCTCATCCGGGCCGTGCTCGGGCTGCTGAAGATGCTCCTGTCCCGCAAGAAGCCCAACTGGACCGTGTTCTGCATGCTTTTGATATTCAACACGATCGCGGGCATCTTCCTCGCGATACTGTTCAACCAGCAGCCCGTGCTGTCGCTATTGATAGGCTATGCGTCGTTCGAACTGCTGGACGCGCTCAACAAAATCATCAAGTTCAAGTCCGTCAGCATCACGCCCGGCATGGGCATCAAGTCGGTCCCCAAGCGGACGCTGTTCGATGAGATGATGGAGTTTCGGTAATCTGTTTTGTTTTTGCGACGACAAAACTATATTCTAGAGACACTGAATCTTTAAATAGCTCTCGAACGGTGATAACGCGAGAGGTGGGGGTGTTGTATGAGTGAAAATGTTACCTTAACCGAAGAACAGCGTTCTGCCTACCGCGCATTCGGCGCGCGACTCCACGCAATGCATGTCGATTCGGATGCGTTTGAATCCATCATCGGCCGCGATCTTGATATTGATCAATCGCAACTCAAAGAAATCACGACCGGTTACATTGATGCCACCGTGAAGCAGAGTCCGGTTGATGCGTATAAACTCATCACCGGTACCGCACGTCATTTGTATAATGGCGATTTCAAACAAGTGCGAAAAGCAATTCTTCACGAACTTGGGCCCCTCTGGCGCGAGCAAGGCAAACACTATTCTTCCGATAGTATTGATAAATTGCTGAAGGATGATCCGAAAGCAAAAGCATTGATTGCCGAGGATTCCATCGCAACAGCACCGGGTTTCGCACTGAGCATCACGCCTGACGATCAGAAGAAAGATCTTGCCGCAAAAATCGTTGCAAAGCACCGCAACACTCCTGCCGTATATGGCGCAGTCATCAAGGCGCTCGAAATCCTTGGCGACAAGGAACAAGTGCGCGCGGTCGTCCGTGAGACGATCCCGTATGACCCTGATTATGCTGCCCTAGTAATGCGCAATGACTGTACGAGCACGACCAAAGACTGGATTGCGGTTGCGGAGGCCTATGCCGCAAAAGGAGAACTCTTCAGTGCTTACTTTGCCGCCGAAAAAGCGAGTCGCACGTATCGCGCTCCGACCAAAAAACTTGAGAAGGCGCACCAAATTGAAGCAGATGTGTTGCGCGAAAAGTATGCGCAAGCGCTCATCAAGACTTCGCCTGAAACCGCATTCAAACTGTTCCAAGAAACCCGCAATAACCCGAGAGCATACGGCCGCCAAAACTGGATCGATCCGATGGATCGTGTTGATATGGACAAACTGCGCGCGATTGCAGATCATTATTTGGACAACAAAAAGCTTGATGCCGCCCTGGAAGTGCTGTTCGCACTTGAGTCACTTGTCGAACGACAACTCAATCAGCTGAACGAAAGAATCTACACTAAGGATAAGCTCATTCCGCCGCAAATCAAAAAATACAGTTTGATGCAGAGCAAGATCGAACAGGAAATCAAGGAACTTGGATTGCGCGCGTTCGGTGCGCTTGCTGTCGGACAAACCGTCGCCGGCATGCGAGCGTATCAATCGTACCGAAGACCGGAGTATCCCGCATCAACGCATGGGCCGATCATCGCGTCCATGCAACGCGCGGCTCCCGAATGGATTGCGCAACGCTATGATCCCTTGCTTGCGGATCCGTATGTGCAAGGCCGCGACGATCACTCTCGACGCATCATGGCGCAGGCGCACATCAAAGCAGCCGAAACGAACGACCGCACGAATCACTTGGTGCAAGCACACAACCTGCTCAATAACCTGACCAGGCGCAGACCGAGTGAAGAACACACCATGGACCAGCTCCGTGAGCGCGTGCTTGAACAGTTACTTTTGAAAGAACCCTGTTGGTACGTAGATCCCGGCACATTCTTCGCAAACGACAAAAAACGCCTCCTGCAATTCGTCGACAGCTTGAAAGCGGGAAATCTTAACGGATTCTACAACTGGGCGGTCAAGCTCAACGATGAAGCAAGAATCACTGAAGCACGAACATTGCTCCTCGCAAAATCTGATTCGAACACATTGGATTTCTTCAAACGCGCTGAGGACAAAGTCGGCATTGCGTCAATGAAAGAAAAGCTCGCGCCGAACATACCCTGCGAGATCGTGGACCTGTTCCTTCCGCAATAAGGCACCTTTAAATACTTCTTTTCTTCTTTTTTCGTTATGAAAGAGGTGTGTCGTGTTTGAGCTGTTAGCACTTATCCTTGTAGGCGCCATCCTTCTCTACGCCTCGTACACAGACCTGAAATCGACTGAAGTGCCGGATTGGCTGACGCATGCGGGCATCGTTGCGGGTGTTATCCTTCACATCATCATGGCGGTCCTCGCGCGCTCGTGGCAGCCCCTCATTGAAGGCGGACTCGGACTCGGCATCTTCGTCGCGCTCGGCTACCTGATGTACTACACCAGCCAGTGGGGTGGCGGCGACAGCAAGATCCTGATGGCCGTCGGCAGTCTGCTCGGATTGCAGTTCAATTTGTCGCATCCCATGGTCGCGTTCGTCATCAACATCCTGCTCGCGGGCGCAGTCTACGGATTGGGCTGGACGTTCTTCATCGCCATCAAGCACCGCAAGGACTTCGCGAAGCAGTACGAGAACGTGCGCTGCGTGTCCGTGTTCAGGCAGATCCGTTGGGCATCGTACGGCGCATTGGCGCTCTTTGCCGTCGTCGCGTTCTTCGTCGATGATTTGCTGTTGCGCTTGATCGTGCTCTTGATCGGCGTGCTCATTCCCTTCCTTGCGCAAATGACGCTGTTCATCAAGGCAGTCGAGAAATGCATGGTCAGGAAAGCGACGCCATCGCAGCTGATGGAAGGCGACTGGATCGTCAAGGACGTTGTCGTCGCTGGAAAAAGAATCACGGGACCTGACGACTTGGGCATTTCGCTCGCGCAAATCAAGAAACTGCAATCGCTTGCGAAGAAGCGCAAGATCACGCTGCTCGTCAAGGACGGCATCCCGTTCGTGCCGAGCTTCCTCATCGCGTTCGTGATGACTCTCCTGATCGGGAATCCGTTGCTCTTATTCTAGAAGCAGAACATTACGGTATCCGCTGCAAACTCCGAATAACATAATTCTCCTCATCAGAAATCCGGTATTCTATCTTCTTTTCCTTGGCTTCTTCCTTCGGTTTCGGCTCTGACGTTTCGAACGTCAACGCGGACTTGAGCTCGTCCTTGACCTTGATCTCGATCGTGCCCATCTCGTCTTCCGCCAGCTGGCGGGGGTTCCATTGCAGGTTCAGCCCGTCGTTCTCTGCCCGTGGAACGATGTGCAGGCCGATGTGCGCGACCTTTTGTCCCGCAGGCGCGCCGTTCGGAATCA
>JACQNB010000028.1 GCA_016203265.1 Candidatus Woesearchaeota archaeon
CGCCGTACTCCAACGCCTCGTGCGCGATCTTGCCTGCCTTGCGCCAGAGCGCCAATGCTTCGGGATCCATGACGCCAAATGCCGATGGTCCGTTTAAAATGCTTGTGTTTGTGTCGGCGCCTATAAATAAAATGACGTCTTCTTAACTATAGTGAAGCGAGTGTTCATCGTTCACGGATGGGGGTCGAATCCGAAACGAAGCTGGTTTCCCTGGCTGAAGCGCGAGCTTGAAAAAGAAGGGTATGAGGTCCATACGCCGCAGCTTCCGTCGCCGTTCTGGCCTGACCGGCAAGCGTGGGTCGACGCGCTCGATAAAGCAGTCGGCACGCCTGATGACGATACGTATTTCATCGGGCACAGCCTCGGCTGCACCACGATCCTGCTGTTCTTGCAGGAGAAAAAAGTGAACGTCGGCGGCGCCGTGTTCGTTGCGCCGTGGGTGGAGGTTGAGAACCCGTCGTGGCTGCAGCGCCTCCTGCTCAGGACGTGGCGCGAGGTGCGCATCGCGTTCAGGATGCTCAAACGGGCGCCGTTCGATTTCAGCACGATCTTCTCGGACGATGATCCGTTCATCGCATTGTCGGGAGCTGACGTCTGCAGAAAAAAGCTCGGCGCGAACGTCGTGGTCGAGCACGGCAAGCACCATTTCGACACAATCAACCACGTCACCGAGCTGAAGACGGTGATGAAACAGCTGCGGTGGGTCGAGCAGCACAAGCAGATGCATTATTTGAGATAGGTTTACAATGGTTTTCACGCAATTAAGAAGTTGCGGATGACATTGATAATCTGTTCTCGACATTTGAACGGCTCGTCCCTGCAGAACGGTTCGTATTCATTCGGACGGACGTTCAGGCAATGGTTCAAACCGAGCGCCAATGCGCTGTCGTCGCGTCCGTTCGGGTAGCATGCGCGAAGCGCCGCACGGGCCGCGTCATAGTGCGCACCCGTCGTTCCGAGCATCCGGTCTTGATTCGCGACCATCCACGCGACTGGTTTTTCGCTGGGGATGTGGCCTTCGAATGCGGCAAGACTTCCGAAAGCTCCCAGGGGCGCGTCGTTGTTGAACTGAATGCCGAACGCGGGGGCGCCGCGCATGAGCGCGTCGTCGAGCGTTGAGGTCATTCCGTGCGTCGCGAGGGCGTGGAGCGCCTTGAGCGCAATCCTGCGCATGCAGTTCAGTGACGTGGGGCTGAGGAAAGGGGTCAGGAGGTAGGCGCGCGTGACTACCGGGTTGGCGAGGTTTGCCGCGACGATTCCGGCGCCGAACGATTGTCCGAGCAAGGTCACGGCCTGTTTTTGCGATGAAAGCAATGTGTAGAGGTCTTGTGCGAGCAGATCAGGCTCCACGGTGCCTTCGGATTTTCCGTGGCCACGGAGGTTGTAGGTGATGACGCGTCGGTCTTCTGCGAACGCGTCGAGGAACGCGGCATAGTCTTTGACGTGTCCGGAAACGCCGGGCACGAAAATCGTGGTTGTTCTGGAAGAAGTAAGGCACGGCTCGAAAACAAACCCTTCCAGGGTCACGTCATTGACCTTGATCGGTTCCGTATGCATCATGTTTGGTGTTGCGCTTGGTTGAGGATAAAAAACCCTCATCCCGGATCCGAAGACCCGAGATGAAGGAAAAGAGGTGTTGAGCATAAAATGCCGAACTTGCGTTCGACATCTTGTGTGTCGCAAAACACACGGGAGGTGTTGAGTGTGATTTAGTACAGGATGCCAATCACTTTTCTTCGCAATTGGTCTTGTCTGACTTTGCCCGGATCGGTCGTCGGGAGGTTGTCTCCCTTCATGACGGCATACCAGCCGTCGTCATCAAAACCGATTTCGACGATGCGGTGCACGATGAACGCGCCCGGCGCCAACGGCGTTTCGTATGAGACGATGTCGCCGACTTGCACTTGGTTCGGGTTGGTGATGGCAAGCTCCAGCGCGAGCGTTTGCGTGTCCAGCACGGGCGCCATCGAGTTTGAGTCCTCGAAAATAGCGGGGATGACGCCTGCCTGCAGGATCTCGACCTTGTTCGGCAGCACGTGGACGTCGTTGTCCGACAGCACGTCGGCCGGGCCGGGAACGTCCGGTGCGTCGGCAAAGATGCTGATGCGTTCCTGCGCCTGCTCCACGACCGGTGCCTGCGCAAGGGTCGTGCTCGCCAGCCATCCGAGGCTGAACGCGATGATGATGGAAAGGATGAGTTTTGACATGGTCCCTCTTAGTTACTAGTAGGTGGTAGCAGTGTTATTTAAATCTTTCGTTTAGTAGTCACTAGAGGGTGAATACAGTAGAAAGCTTTATAAAGGCATAGTGCCCAACACCGTCCACAAAAGGTGACTATGGCACACGTAAGCTCCCTGCGCGACATCCAGCGCGCAATCGCAAAACAGGCAGTCTTGGAAGACCAAGTGCCTATTGACTCCATCAAGAAGATCGCCGCCTTCGACTGCGCTCAACTGAAGGAGTCTCTCGTCTGCTCCGTCATCGTCTGCGACTATCCCTCGATGAACGTCGTGGAACGCAAATACCTCGTCAAGCGCGCCCCGATGCCGTACGTGCCGGGCTACCTCTCGTTCCGGGAAGGCCCGTTGATGCTCGAACTCTACTACAAGCTCGAATCCGACCCTGACATCCTCATCGTCGACGGCCATGGCGTGGCGCATCCGGCCGGCTGCGGTGTTGCAACCTATCTTGGCGTTGAGTTGCACAAGCCGACCTTTGGCGTCGCGAACAGCCTCACGTTCGGCGAACGTCAAGAGGACAACATCCTCATCGACGGTCAGGTCGTCGGCAAGGTCATCAAGACGAAAGAGCACGCCAAGGAACTCTGCATCACGGCCGGACACTTGATCGCGGGAGAGACCGCAGCTCAAATCGCGTTGAAGTGTGTGGTTCCGCCGCACAAGCTCCCTGAACCGTTGCACATCGCGCATAGATTCGCGGAAAAGACAAGAGACAGAATAGTTGAAGAAAGCATGATCAAGAAGGTGGACGTCTGATGGCGCTCATCTACGCGACGTCCTTCCCGTTGCTCCGCGATTGCGAGATGGAGCAAGTCATCGGCGAACTTGGCACCTGGATCGCGAGCAGTCCGCACCGCGGCATCACGTTCGCGGAACTTCCCGGGATGCTGAACGGAGACATCAACTATGCGAAGGGAAAGATTAGCATCGAGACGGCGAACTTCCAGAAAGAAGGGTGCAGGCATTTCGGCCTCAACCTCACGGAAGTGAACGGCGCCCTCAGACGCACGCATGTCGTCGCGCACAAGACGCCGACGTCATTCAACATCGCGATCACGCATGATGTCGCAACGACAAATATTGGCGACGGCATCGGCCAGATGAGCAAACCGAGAATCGTGAATGACCTCATCGATAAGGTCGGCGGCGGTTATGACGGGATGGCGTTGAAGGTCTCGACAAGGCCGGAATACCTCACCAAGGACGATGTCCAGTTCGTCAGCGAAATCCTGCAGAACAAGACGGACAACAAGCTTCCGGTCGTGTATGTGAGCTGCGCGCGCGACAAGCCGCAGATCAATGCGGATGAGCTTGCCAAGAAACTCGGCGGCATGGCCCACGTGCTGGTCGAGCCGAGCGTATCCTTTTCCTATGACCTGAGCCGTTTGATGGAGCGCAGGAACGCGTATAACGGAGCCGTCAGCGTATGCTGGCCGAACGGCGATCGGCCCAAGTTTTATTCGGTTGGCGGGATGCTTGAAGAACTCATCCTGAAACACATTCATGAACGTTCGTTCTATCAGGTGCTTCCTGCTGATGTGACGTTCGACGGCATCAAGAACCTGCAGACGCGCGAGACCATCGAACGCCTGAGGGCGGAGAAGGCCATGAGCGTCGATGAGGCGCTTGATTTTGCGGCTCAGGAAGGCGAACGGTACGAACGCCAGGTCAAGGACCTTCTGGGAAAAATCGCGTTCCTCGAGACGCGGCTACGCCAGCAGTCGCCGCAGGGAAATCTCCTCGTGTCCGTGAGCAATCCCGAGCTGTATGCCCGCGAAATCTATGACATCGCCGTTGCCGCGCTTGACCATTACCTGCGCAACGTGCATGCCGATTCCCGCAAGGAGGACATCCTCAAGGCATTGCTGAACGCGAACCCGTCGACCGGCGGGCGCGAAATCATCGTCGAGGAGCTGAACAGAATTTTCAAGAGCGCGGGAGATAAGTTCACGAGCGAGATGCAGCGCGACCTGGAACGTCTCGGCTTCGAGGTGACGCACGGCGGCAAGCACTACCTCCTCACCATTCCGGGCCAGGGCCGGAAGAACACGATTCCCGCGACGCCGGGTGACTTTCGTTCGTTCAAGAACAACCTGAGCGAGATCAAGAACAACCTTCTGTGAAGACCATGCGCGGCAGACTCGAAACCCTCAACAGCATCCTCCATCAATGGTGCCCCTTGAGCGAGCGCGAAGTGGCTCTTTTGCAACGGGTGCGCGGCTGCCGCACGCGCTCGGAATCGAAGGAATATCACGCATTTCCGGTCGACGTGGCGCTTGCGCGGGGTTTGGCCTGCGAAGCGTTGTACGTGAAACGGGGCAGTCCTTATCGCCGCAATCCCGCGCTCCTGATCGATGCGATTGTTTCGTTCACGGATGGCAAGGCGTTCGGATATGCGAATCATCTGTTGCACGACGCGCGCATACTCGATTATGATGCCGAGCGTGTCGAGGCGTTGCAGGAATGGATCAATGAGAGCAAATTCCGCGCAGAACAGGACGAAAAGAACAAGTAATCACTTCTCAATCCCTTCCCAGCTCATCTCCAAATGCGGACAACGAACGCTCGTGTCAACGAAAATGCCGAACTTCTGCGCGTCCGTGCAGAAGAACACGTCGTCGAAACCTTTTCGTGAAACGTCCCAGCGGAACGAAATGTTTTCGAGCACGCTGCGGTGAATCAGAAGACAGCCGAGGCCCGTGAACAGCACTTGCTGCACGCGCGTTGGTTCCAGCGCGTCCATCGTCCATTGCGCGATCTTGCCGTGCACGGACGTCCAGAGCAACGGGCGCTCCTGTGTTCCGACTTCATTGTCTCCGTCCATGACGCGATAGTGCTTTGTATAGACGCCGCCCACAATCAACTTCTGAGCAGCCAACAGCTTCTGCAGCGCGTCCGGAGGCGGAATCACGTCCTGCTCGAGCGAAAAGAAATAATCATATCCTTCATCCAACACTTTTTGTCGCAACACGTTCCGGCACGCAACGATGCGGTCCTTGATTTTCGTTGGCATCGGTCCTTTGACTGCGGGCAGTCCTGCGCTCTTGAGTTCCGCAAGATAGGAATCAGAGTCCGAGTTGTCGACGATCAAGACGTCGAACGTGCCCTGCAAGGCCTTGACGCCCGCGGTATATTCCTTGAGGCAGTACGCCTTGTGCTGCGATGTGGGACAGCCCACTAAAATCTTCATGGAGAACAAAACAAGAGCAGAGCATAAAAAACTTACTTGATATTCGCGATCTTCTTCGCGACGTTGTCGACCTGCTCGTGCAATGTGTCAACGGCGTCCTTCGGGATGTTGTGCTCCTTCGCGAACACGAAAATCCAGTTCTTCAGGTCACGGACCGCGTTTTCCGCGTCACGGATTGAGTTTTGGTCGGTCATGGGATCACCTTTGTCGTGCGTAATGCGTGCGCGGATAAAAACGTTTCGCTAAAACAGCCACAACAGGACGAGCGCAAGCACGAGCATGCTTCCCAAGTCCGCAATCCCCGTCGCCAAGGGAATCAGGTAGTTGTCCGGGTCGTGGCCTTTCTTGTGCACGTACAGGCCGCCGAGGATGCTGACGAGGAAGATGATGGTGACGAGCACAATCGTCGCGAGCAGCGACACGGCAAGCACGTTCACGAACAAGTAGATGTTGAACGGGAATCCCTTGATGATGGCTAGGAGATACGCCACGCCGCCCATGTACAACGCCGTGATGACGGCGGCAGTCATCGTGGACGTGAATAGTGACTGCACGAAGGGATGCGTCCAGATGTGATCGCGTTTGAGCTGTTTCGTGAACAACGCCGTCGTGAACCTGCTCGTCACGATGGCGCCGAAACCTCCGACCATCTCGTTCATCGCGGGAACTAAAATCAGGAACGGGATGAACAGCAGCAGTTTTTCGCGCACGAGCTCAAGACCGATGCCGCCGAACGCGCTGATGATGCTCGAGAACGCGAGCACCTGCACGCTCTCGCGCAATATCTTGTTGGTGGTCTTCTCCTGCTCGATGTTGTGCAGTTGCTTGATGGGTGAGTAGGCCATTAGATCACCAGTATCGCAGTCAGGAGCGAGATGATGCTCACCAAATCTCCTACAGCCGTGACATACGGTCCCATGATGTTGTCCGGATCGTAGCCGTGCCTGAACAGCCACACCGTGCTCGCGAACGTGATGGGGATCATCAGGATGTTCGAGATGAACGCCGCGATGATGGCTATCAAGAGGATGCCGGGCGCGTCGATGCCGAACAGCAGTTTGGTCGAGATGTACGCCACGACGCCCAGAAGGATGCTGGTCGCGATGGCCAACAGAAAGCTCGCGTGAACGTTCTGTTTGCCGAACGCGCTGTGGTCGTCGCCGGCTGACTTCCGGTGCTGATGCAACGCCTTGCTGATTCTTGCCGCCAATGACGCCGCGATGCTGCCGCGCATCGCGAGAAAGCCAGGGATGAGGATGAACAGGCCAGGCAGCAAAGAAATCTTGTCGACCGCGAACGCGAGCAGCGTGCCGGCAGCCAGCGCGCCGGTGACGGACACGAGCTGGGCCGTCAGCATCTCGCGGAAGTCTTCCCAGATCATGGGCTGATGAAGTTTCCGTTGAGGTCGATGCAGAGATAGCGGGAGTCTTGGAGGCACTGGCTTGCTTCGTACACCGTGTTGACTTGCATGACTTGGCGTTGCGCGTCCTGCGTTGTCAAATAGGGGTTTGTCGCCGTGAACGCGGAATCGTACGTGGCTGAGTCATAGCTCGTCCGGCAGGTGTTTGCGGTGTTGGACAGGCAGGCATAGTAGTCGTTGATGTTGTTGGCGATGACGGTTTGCGTTGCATCAGCGGTCGTGAGCGTCGTGTCCGTGCGCGCAATGCAGAGCTGCGAGGCATCGGTACAGAGCGTGACTGGTTCGTTCTGCGTGTTGACGCACGTGACGGTTGGGTCATTGCAGAGAGTCTGGTACTCGGTCGCCGTGTTCACGGTGATGGTCGTTTCCTGCGTCGGAGCGATTGCGAACGTGTCTGTCCGTGTCGCGTCCGCGAATTGGGGCTCGGTGATGTCAGTCCACTCGGCCGTTTGCGCCGCGCCGATGCGTTCCATCTGGACCGAGATGTAGAATTGCGTCAAGTCGGCAGTTCCCTGGTCTTCGAACACGTTCTGGTACGCATACGGATTGTTCGCGTACCACACTTGTGAGGGCGTGAGCTGTTCTGCCTGTTCCGCGGTGATGGGCTCCGTCGTCGCGTAGACCCTGATTTGGTAGTAGGAGTCGGCTTCGAGCACGGTCCTGACGGCGAAGGTTGCCGCGTCGACCGCGTACGCGTCAAAGGAAATCTCGCCGCTGCTGGTCGCGAGCAGTTGCTCAGCCGAAATCGTTGTTTGCAATGTCGGATCGGACAGCGTGACGGTGGAGATGGTGTTCAAGGAAAGGCGCTGGTAGTCGGTGAGTGTCGCGCTGGCCGTGTCCAGCGTCGCGCGGTAGGCATATTGGCCGGTCTCATCGACGGATACGAGCGTGCCGTCCTTGGTGAGCGTCGCGCTCGTGCCGGCGACTTGGCCGAGCGTTTCCGTCTCCCGCGTGTTGATGTCGTACAGTTGCGCCGTGTTGTCGGGATTGATGAGCAGGATGCTGTTGACGGGGATGTAGTCGGGGTTGGCCTCGACGATGTTCGTCGTTTCGGTCGGCGGCCGGACGATGTCGCTGGCGACGACGTCCGTTGACGTGAACTCCTGCGTCGTCACGTCCAGCGTGCCGAGGGTGCCGTCGGACGTGATGCCGACGATGACGTCGGGCGTGGCCTGCGTGAGGTCGTTGAGCGAGGTGATGGTCTGGTCGGGCGTGAATGACGCGACCGGACTTGACGCTGGTTGCGTGTCGATGTACGTGCGGTCTGCCGTCGTGAGGATGGTGTTCAGTTCGCCGTTCACGATGGTCTGGAAGACTTCCGTGGGCTCGACGTTGATGTTGGCCGTCGCAAGGATGTCCGCGCCATTGTCCGTGATGGCCGCCGTGACGAGCAAGTTCTGCAACGGGTCGTCCGCGGACGGGCCGGTGAACAGGATCTGGGAGGAGTAGGGTGTGGGACCTGCCGCGCTGATGGTGAGCAGTCCGAGGTCGTCCGCGGTGGCTTTCTGGTCGCTGCCGGAGAAGACATAGTGCCGGGTGACGGTGAGGGGGATGCCTTGCTCGCTGTTCAGCTGCGTGACGACGGCGTCTCCCTTCTGGGGCGCGATGAACATGTCTTGGGACGTGTCAAAGACTGCCGCCGTCTGCATCTGCAGCAACGGTTCGATGACGGCGTACTTGGTCTCGGCTCCGGGCCGCGCGACAAAGCCGATGGTGAGGATGAGCGAAACTGCCAGGATGCCGAGGCTGAACAGCAGCCGGTTGCGCGTGTTGCCCTCGAGCACGAATCCGATGCTGACGAGCGTCGCGATGATGATGGCGATGCCAAGGCCGAGATTGGGGTCGACGTTCTGCGCCGCGCCGCCCGTGCTTCCTTCCCCTGATGGTCCGCCGCCGGAGGGAGTTTCTTTAGGCTTGCAGGAACAAGGATCGTCAGGGTCGGTTTTTGTCGGGTCGCAGCAGCTCGCGCCGCCGTCCGGACCGCCGAATGGTCGACACGCACCTTGTTGCAGGATTGCGCCGTGCGCATCGCTTCCCGAGGATGCAGTATCATCCGCGCGCGAGGCGATGCAGGGGTTCATTGCGGGGTCTGCGCAGAAGTCGGTTCCCGCAGGCACCTTTGCGCCGTACAGTTTGTTGATGTCGCTATCGCCAAGGCCGAATGCGGGCTTTAATGCCTCCTCGTACGTTTTCGGCGGAATGCGCGTTTCGCGTTTTTTCCAATGTCCTTTTGCTGAATTGGGACCGTCTCTGACGCATTCATATGCAGTCATTTGTTTGCCATTGAGAACAGGCTTGATGGCGGGCAAGGCACAGGCGTATTTGATGGTGTCTCCTTCAGCTTGATCGCAGGGAGTGTTTTCGACGATAGGGTCTTCTGCCACCACGAACGGAACCAAGAAGAGCGCAACAAGGAGCACTGAGAGGAGTCGTTTCACCATATCACCTTTTTTCGGTTGCTTGCGTGATTTTGCTTTA
>JACQNB010000029.1 GCA_016203265.1 Candidatus Woesearchaeota archaeon
ATGACGTGCGCCGTTTTGTACCAAACGGGCGGAAGGAACTGCTTGATGTCCTGCTCAACTGCCACTAGTTTGAGCAGCAGGAGGCGCGGTTTTTCACCTTGGTGGATGAGATCTTCAATTTGGTTGCGATAGTCTGGATCAAGGGTCTTCTGCGCAAGAAATAGTTCCGGCGTCAGAATGCCTTTCAATTGTTCGTGATATTGGACGATGACAGGTTCCATATGGCTACTCGCAAATATATTTTTGAGACTAGGTTTCATTTAAAAAGGTTGTGCTTTAAGCTCTTTCATGCGTCTCGGCGTCCTCTACTCCGGCGGCAAGGATTCGACGCTCGCGCTCTTGAAGGCCAAAGAGTTCCACACGATCGCGTGCCTGATTTCTATCGTTTCCGAAAACAAGGAAAGTTTCATGTTCCACACGCCGAACATTGAAGTGACGAAACTGCAGGCGGAAGCGATGAAGCTGCCGTTGGTTTCAGTCAAGACCAGAGGCGAGAAGGAAAAGGAGCTCAAGGACCTGAAGAACGCCATCGCGAGCGCCAAGAGAACGTTCAAGATTCAAGGCATCGTGACGGGCGCGGTGAGGTCGACGTATCAAGCGACTCGCATCCAACATATCTGTCACGAACTCGATTTGTGGTGCTTCAACCCGTTGTGGCTCTTGGATCAGGTCGCATTGCTGAACCAAGTCGTCAAATGCAAGATTCATGCGGTTATCTCAGGTGTGTTCGCGGAGCCGTTGGACAAGTCCTATCTCGGCAAACCGATTGACAAGGCGATGATCGCGAAATTGGCGAAAGCAGCGCAAACGCACGCGATCAATCCGGCTGGAGAAGGCGGCGAAATCGAGACCACGGTGCTTTCGGCGCCGGGATTCAAGAAGAAGCTCGTCGTGAAGAAGTCGGCAATTGAGTATGCGAATCACGCTGGCACGTACGCGATGCAAGAGGTCGTCTTAAAATGATGCTCATCATCAGCACGTGCAAGGATGCGTTGAGCGAAATCGAGTTTGTCAATCCGATTGTTGCGTTGGTCGGCGAATGCGTCGTCAAACGCTTTGACAAGGTCAAACCGGAAGACATCGCGACAGCAGATCACATCATCATTACTGGCACGACATTGCAGGATTTCGACTATCTCAAGAAGAAGTGGGACTGGCTCAAGACGTTCAAGAAACCCGTCTTGGGCATTTGCGCAGGCATGCAAGTACTCGCAATGGCGAACGGCCAAAAACTAGTCAATGCTGAACTCATCGGTGTCCATCAAGTCACCGTTACGGACATCAATCCGTTCTGCGAAGGTTCGTTCAACGCCTACTTTCTGCACACCAAATCCGTTGAAGGTTTGGACGTCTTGGCCATCGTCGGCAAGCTTCCGGCGATGGTCAAAGTGCGCGGGAAAGAACAGTACGGATGCATCTTCCATCCGGAAGTGCTGAATCCGGACATTCTGCGACGTTTCGTTGGCAAGATTTAAGAAAGCGTGCGAACCGCGCCCATCATGTTTCCGTTAGGCCACATCTACACTGCAATGCGCATCACGAACCGTGATGACGCTGCGTTCCTGTTCGGCTCCATCTTTCCCGACATTCCCATGACGGGCGTCATCGGCTGGAAAGAGATGGAGTACCGCGAGGCGCGTTGGGCTTCGCGCATGATGCGCGTGCCGAAGTTGCGCGCGTTCGCGAAAGGCGTGCTGTTGCACGAACATCCAATCGGGGTCGATCGGTTCGTGCATGGTCATGATTACGTGAACGGCAACGGGTATGCCATGCGGCGCGGCAAGAAACTGTATCATTTGCTTCCGTTGTTTCACGAACCCATCCGCGCCGTGGTCGCGCACGGTTTCATCGAGTGCGCGATGGAAGAACGCTTGCGACAACAGCGTCCGGAACTGGAACTGCGGTTGCGCAACGTCTTGCGTGAGATTCGGCCGTTGGTGCCTGCCATCAGCAAGGCGTTCGCGGCCGAATTCAGGCTGCATCCGTTTGTCGCACGAGCGGGCATCGAGTTGTACCTGCTGATGAATCGCGCGTTGTTGCGGTTTCCGAGATTGGTGTTTTTCGGGTTTGAGTGGTTGACGTTATTGCGTGAGGGGAGGTGGCTTTGGCCGAGCACGTTCCGGAAGGCGTTGGCCGCTTCGCATTCCAGCATCGCGAAGGATTTCAATGCGTTCATGGACGAGGTTGTCGAGAAGTGTCGCAAGGAATGGAACCTATTGCATCAGCCCGCCCTTCTGTAACTTCTTCATCATTTGCTCAGGGTTTCCTTTCATCATCTTGACCAGTTTCTTGGACTGCTTATACTGTTTGAGCATGTCGCGGATGTCGTTCGTTGAGATGCCGGACCCTTTCGCGATTCTGTCGATGCGTGAGGCATCGATGGCGTCCGGATCCTCGAGTTCGTACTTGGTCATGGAGTTCATGGCGTGTTTCCATTTTTTCAATTTGCCTTCCTGCACTTGCAATGCCTCCTTCGGCATCTTGATGTTGCCCATGCCGGGAATCATTTCCATGATTTTGCCTAACGGACCCATTTTGGACATGGCTTCCATCTGTTGGTACAGGTCCAGGAGCGTGAATTCGCCTTTCAGGAGCTTCTTTTCCAAGTCTTTGGAGTCTTCTTCCGTGATTGCTTCTTTTGCTTTTTCCAAGAGCGCTTCGATATCGCCCATCCCGAGCAATCGTCCGATGAAGCCTTGCGGGTTGAACGGCTCAAGGTCGTCCTGTTTTTCTCCGACGCCGATGAACTTGACGGGTGCTCCCGTGACTGCGCACGCGGTCAATGCGCCGCCGCCTTTGGCCGTGCCGTCCATTTTTGTGACGATGACGCCGGTGACGCCGCAGCTGTCGTGGAACGCCTGCGCTTGTGATTGCGCGGTTTGTCCGATGTCGGCAGAAATGACCAAGAGCACTTCCGTTGGCTGGAGCTGCTTGTTGACGGCCGTGATTTCCGTGATGAGGTCTGCGCTCAAGGCGTCTCGTCCGGCTGTGTCGACCAAGATGACATCATAGTCCTTGAATTCTTTTTCGTACGATGAGAGTATCTTGAGCGCGTCCTTTTCAGTTTTGTTGGTGAACACGTGGACATTGGCTTGCTTGCCGACTTGTTCCAATTGGTGCATGGCAGCCGGACGGTGCACGTCGAGTCCGACCGCTGCGACTTTGAGTCCTCGTTTCGCGAAGTATTTCGCGAGCTTGCCGGTCGTCGTTGTTTTGCCCGAGCCGAACAACCCAACGAGCATGATGATGGATGGCTTCTTGTCGACCGAGATGCCGGTCTTTGTTCCACCGACGAACCGCACGAGTTCATCATAGACAATGTTGATGAGCTGCTCTTTCTTGGTTAATCCTGGGGCTGGCTTTTCGTTCGTGATGCGGTCCTTGATCTTTTTTGTGAGTTCGAAGACAAGTTTGACGTTCACGTCCGCCTGCAGGAGCGCACGCTGGATGTCTTTGACCAATTCATTGATGAGCTTGTCATCCACGAACAGCGCACTGGCTATCTTTGCGAGCGTGCCTTTGAGCGAGTCACCCAGCTTTTCCAACACCATAGGATTATTTGCAGGAATATCCTTTATAAATACTTCTCCATTCATTCCTTCATGCATCTCACATGGTTCGGCCACAGCTCGTTCAAGCTCGAATATCAGGACAAAGTCATCTATATCGACCCGTCTGCGGGCAATCTTGAGTGGTATGACAAACAAGCAAGCCTGATTCTCATTTCCAAAGACGAATACGAGCACTTCAACCGGAGCATCGTGAAGAAAATTTCAGGGGATAACACGCACATCATCGGCGGCGTTGACGTCGCGAGCGAGCTGTATGGTTGCCGCCCGTTGCGTGCGGGAGAGCACATCACGTTCGAAGACGAAACAACGATTCAGGCCATGCCCGCGAAAATCGAGCGCAGGACGACAACGCGCGAGTCCATCGGCTGGCTGCTCACGATCGAGAAGAAGAACTACTATTTCACGGGTGATACGGATATCTTGCCCGCGAGGCTGGACGTCGACACGGTTCTGGTGCCCGTCGGCAGCACCTGGTCGATGAAGGCCAAGCACGCGGCGACAGCAGTAAAGCTTTTGAATCCCAAGCGCGCTATCCCGCTGTGGTATGCCAGCCGCGACGATGCAGAACTGTTTTCCGAGCTGGTGCAGCCCGTTGAAGTCGTCATTCTTATGCCCGGAAAGGAAGTGCAACTATGAGCAGTTGCGAGGCCATGATGCGCTTGCGTCACGGCCAGGTGGAACTGGGATGGTCGTTGCCGTGAATGTCAAACGATGCAACGAGACGAAAGCGCGGCGTCGCAGGTGCGTCTGCGCTGCCCTGCCCTTGCCGCCGCGCGCTCGTCGCGCAGATACGCAGGTCATTCGACATCTGCGCAAGGTGCTGGACGCAATGGTCCAAAGACTCGCGCGCATCAATGGCGGCAAGGGTGCTTGCCATGACTGAAGCGAAGAAAGTCTTCATCGGCGGCCAAGCCATCATCGAGGGCGTCATGATGAAGGGGCCGGACGCCATCGCGTTTGCCGCTCGTAAGGGCAAGAGGATCGTTTCTGTTCGCGTGCCGCACACGAGCGTCACGAAAAAGAGCGTGTTGTTGCGATTGCCGATTGTCCGTGGCGTCGTGTTCTTGGCAGAAATGCTCGTCATCGGCCTGAAGGCGTTGTCCTGGAGCGCCAACCAGCAAGGAGAGGGCGACGAACAATTGTCGAAGACCGAAATGACGGCAACGATGGTGTTCTCGTTCGCGCTTGCCATCGGCCTGTTCGTGATGCTGCCGTATTATTTGACACGTTTGGTCACGCAGACGCATTCGTTCCAGTTCAATCTCATCGATGGGTTTTTGCGCTTGCTGTTCTTTGTCGGTTATTTGGTGGTGATTTCGGCGTTGAAGGACGTGCGGAGACTCTTCCAATACCACGGCGCCGAACACAAGGCCGTGCACTGCTACGAGGCAGATTTGCCCTTGACCGTGAAGAACGTGCAAAAATTCTCGACGTTGCATCCACGGTGCGGCACGAGCCTGATCGTGTTCGTGATTGCCGTGAGCATCGTCGTGTTTTCGTTGATTCGCTTGGACGCATGGTACTGGAATGTCCTGATGCGCATCGTCGTGATTCCCTTGATCGCAGGATTGTCCTATGAGCTGCTGAAGTTCACCGGCACGTCGAAGAACGCGTTCCTGAAACTGTTCGCGTGGCCGGGCATGTGGGTGCAGAAGCTGACGACGCGCAAACCAAGCGATGACCAGGTCGAAGTCGCGATCATGGCTCTCAAAAAAGCACTATGAAGACCGCGCTCAAGCTGTTGCAGATTTCATCCTTGGCAATGGCAATCCTGCTCGTGATTGCGTTCGTGTTTGCGATTCTTGGAAAACTCAACTGGATTCAGTTCTTTCTGTTGGCTGCCTTGTTCGCGCTGTGCGCGTATGTCATCATTCCGAGGATACGCGGCGTCTTGTCTCGCCATCCATAATCCTTAAATACTAAAAACGCTCAACGTATCACCGTGGGAGGTGCCTCCATGGCCGACGACGAAACGACATTTGAAGACGATGCAGACGAGAAACCTGACTGGGAAGAAGACATCTAGTTTTTAAAGCCCGATTCGTGTTCTCTGTTGCATGATTTCCGTAGACCATATCAAATGTAAATCCTGCCGTAAGGCTGGCCATTGCGTCCGGACGGGGGAGTGCTGCCATATCCGCGAATCCTTGACGATGGATGCGAAGGAAGATCGCGTCATTCGCGACCAGGTCTATCACGCGACGGGCGTCATCTACCTCTATCCGATGTCGCGCTACACCATCAGCCTGACGCAGAAGGAACGCGACTGGATGGTCGCGGAAGCAAAGAAGCGCAAGCTCGCGTTCAAGGTGTTGCCCAAGCGCGTGCTGTTGGACGGCAAGAAGGCAGTCGTGTATGACTGGTTTGTGGATCATGACGTCTGTCCGTTCCTGCAAAACGGGAACGAATGCACAATCTATCCGAACCGACCGAAGATTTGCGCTGACTTCCCGTTTCATCATTTGAAGAAAGACCAAGTGTCGGGAATCAAAACCTTTATTAGCTCTCGCCATCTCGCATTAGCTCAGGTTTCCTTCACGGAAGCCGTCAGGAAGGCCCGCGAAAGCCTGACCGAACAAGGCATTGGGGTGTAAACTATCGGGCAAGATGATCTCAGTCAATTTGTGCGGAATCTCACGATTCGCGTCATCGGTTGCGGTGGCGCGGGCAAGAACACGCTCACCACATTAAGCGCCATGAATACCGGCGTTGAGCTGGTGGCCATGAACACGGACGCGCAAGATCTATTGGCTACGCCGGCTGATTACAAGGTCATTCTGGGCAAGAACTTGACCAAAGGTCAAGGCGCAGGGAATGATCCGGAAACGGGAGCTCGGGCTGCCGCGGAAAGTCTGGTTGAAATCAAGGCTGCCGTCGAAGGCGCAAACTTGCTTTTTGTGACGGGAGGTCTGGGTGGCGGCACGGGCACTGGTTCTGTGCCGATTGTGGCTGCCGAAGCCAAGAAACATGGCATTTTGACCGTTGCGGTTGTGACCTTGCCGTTCTTGATGGAAGGCCAGCGACGCTGGGACAACGCCATGCGCGGCCTGCAGAACTTAGAGCAGAACTGTGACGCAGTTGTGTTGCTGCCGAACGAGAAATTGCTGAAAACATGCCAGGACTTGCCCTTGCCGGTCGCGTTCCAAATGTCTGACTCGGTGTTGGCCAATGGGATTCGTGGCATCATTGACTTGATTACGAAGCCGGGTCTGGTGAATCTTGATTTTGCGGACTTGACTGCCGTGTTGCGCAATTCCGGCGTTGCGTTAATTAGTGTGGGCGAGGCAGATTCGAACAACCGCGCCGAAGAGGCCGTCACGAAGGCGTTGAGCAATCCGTTGCTTGATGTGAACCTACACGGTGCATCTGGCGCGCTTGTAAACGTCATCGGCGGTTCTGACTTGACGCTCTCAGAAGCGCAAAAGATCGTGAACAAAGTCAATCATGCGCTCAACGAGGATGCCAAAGTCATCTGGGGCGCGCAAGTGGACGAATCATTGGGCAAGATGCTGAAAGTGTTGGTCATCATCACCGGCATTTCCGCGAAGGCCATCATTGATTCGCACGCGGACGCTGCCGGATTCGTGCAGTTGGATGAGTTGCAGTGAAGGCCATAAATGTCTGGCAACCGTTGGATAGCCGTGTGCTGAAATGCGTTGAATATGAGTTTCAGTTCAAAGACTGTCGTGCCTTGCTCTTTAACGGCACACCTGATGATCGTAATGGGGGTAATTATGTGTTTGAACGCCACTATCGTTTTTCGTTATCAGGCAAACCAATGAAAAGTATTCCCAAATCAAAATTGTGGCTGCCGGTGCAGGTTGATGATGAATTCGTGCCTATCATTTATCACACTGGTTTAGTGATCACGCAGGATCGTTACGCGTATGGGGAGAACGACCGTATATTTCGACGAGTGTATGATGAGATGATCAAACGTAGTTCTTTCGCAGAAACATTTGTGTGGATGGAAAAACGCGCAGAACGACAAGCATTACAGACCAATAAATAAATTACGCCTTGACCAATCCATAGCCGATCAGTCGCCATCGTTGGCCGACGTTTCTCGAGATAGTGATTCTGCTTCCCGGATCGGCACAGACGGGTCTGCGAAGATCCAACTTGACAAGTCCTTTACTCAAGTCCTTGACAACGCCAACGGTCGCGGAGGCGTTGACGTTCAACATAAGCATCTCGCCAAGCTTGACTGGATCCACAACCAACTTGTCCTTTGCGCCGACAACGCGGTCGAGCAAATGGGGCTCGATGCTGAACGAGCTCCAGACTTTCGGCAGTTTGTCGGTGATGCCGACGACCGAGCCGACCAACTTGTCTGATTTGACGATGTTCGGGTCCAAAGCCGTCAGGATTGCGACGGTGCCGCCGGGATGCGTTTCGTTTGTCTTGGTGGTGCCGGACATGAGTCCTGCGACCTTCGTCGAAAGGGGCTTCCAGACTTTTTGGTTCTTCTCGGCAACTTCGTAGCCGGGCAAAATCGTGAGTTCGTCGCCGATCTTGAGCGTGCCTTGCTTCAACGCGCCGCCGAGGATGCCGCCGACCATCTTATCCGGCGTCGTGCCGGGCTTGTTGATGTCGAACGAGCGCGCGACAAAGAACAACGGCTCTTTCGTCGTGTCTCGCGCCGGCGTCGGAATGTAGGTTTGGATTGCCCACAACAACGCGTCGATGTTGATGTTGTGCTGCGCAGAAATGGGGATGATGGGTGCGTGTTCGTACGGCGTGCCCTTGATGAAGTCCTTGATCTGCTGCAAATTCTTCTTGGCTTGCTCTTCGTTGGCCAAGTCAATCTTGTTTTGGACGATGACGAGATTTTTCAAGCCGATGATTTCAAGCGCTTTCAGGTGTTCCTGGGTCTGCGGTTGCGGACACTGCTCGTTCGCTGCGACCAAAAGCAACGCTCCGTCCATGATGTTCGCGCCGCACAGCATCGTCGCCATCAAACTTTCGTGGCCTGGAGCGTCAACCAAGGATACTTTTCTTAAGAGTTCGCCGTCCTTCAACGAGTAACAGTCAGGTTCAGGCTTGCCTGCTACTTTGTGGATTTCAAAATCGGCGTAACCCAAACGGATGGTGATGCCGCGCTTGATCTCTTCCGAATGCATGGCGGTCCATTTGCCGGACAATGATTGAACAAGCGTCGTTTTGCCGTGGTCCACGTGGCCCACGATGCCGATGTTGACGTCCGGTTGCGAGTCTTGAGAATGTTTGGCTGCTTTTGCGTGCGATTCCTTTGCTTCCGAAGCTTCTACCTTGACGTCAGCTTTGGGCTCTTTCTTCTTTGCAACCATTATCTTTCGTGTCGAGAAGGGGTATATAAAGGTTGAGGAGACCTATGTTCTGGAGTTGGGAAATGGATTTAAAGAGCATAACCGAGGTTCAACGCATGGGTATTACGATGGGTGCGGACACGCCGAGAACACATGCAGCCATAAAGGTAAATCCGTTGCTGCGAGCCGTTGCGAAAAGCGTAGCAACCAAACGAAGCTTGGAATTCGTAAGACTCGAGAATCATGCACATACCTCAAGATTACAAGGCCGCTTCTATCAGTTTGACTTGAAATGCGACGAAAATCCCTCATTATTGTATGTTGACAAAACGTTGCAAGCACAGGTTCAGCTTGATGAACGTGATAAATTGTGTTTTGATGTGCATATTGATCTTCCTTATTTGAATGCGGAAATCGCGCGCATGGTCCAGCGCGATGGTCCATTGGAAAGAAAAATCTTGACTGAACTGCGGGGAACTGAGGCACATGGAGCTGAAGTGCATAACGTCACCCAAAAAGAGCTCGTTCATTATTTTCTTAACGTGACGAGGTTTTGAGAACTCATGACGACCTTACTCGCCAACCGTCTTGTGCGTACTCAATGTCGCTGGCTTCGCGACATTGTTGCACGAACCTATGAGTCTTATGTACTTGAATCTCCTTCCCCGAAATCGCTTGATGTGATGTGGAAAGGACCTCATTTTGACTTCCGACTTGTCACGTCCGTGTTTCCCAAACTTATTTATGAAGATAAGCACACTCTCGCATATGTCCTTGCGATGGATTCGGGCAAGTATGATTTCATTGTTCATCCACAACCCGAAACCATACCACGCATGATTCAAAGCGGGTTGCCATTGGATAAACGCATTATTGGCACCATGCTGAAAACGAGAAACCTCAGCGAAGTGTCTGTGTCTGATGTCAGCAAGAACGAACTGAGGGATTATTTCCGTTGCCGGATTTCTGAATAATCACTTCAGATATTTCATCAACTTCTCCTTCAAAAAGTGCATCCGTTCTTGCGTATTCGCTTCAATCACTAATCGAACCAACGGTTCCGTGTTGCTCGGCCTGACATTGAACCACGCATCAGGGTACTGCACGGTCAAGCCATCAAGGCGCGATTGCTTGCCTTGGAATTCTTTTGCGATTCTCGCGATGGTACGCGTCTTGTCCGCGACCGAAAAGTTGAGTTCGCCGGAATGGTAGTATTGCAAGTACGGATTGACTAACGCAGACAAAGGCAAACCGGTCTTGCCCATGATGTTCAGCACGTTGATGAACGCCACATCAGCGCTTTCGACGCCAAAAAACTCCTTGAAGTAGTAGTGTCCTGATAGTTCGCCGCCCAAAATCGCGCCGAAGCGCTTCATCTTGTTGACGATGTTGACGTGTCCGACCTTGCTTTCGACGGGGATGCCACCGTGCGCCTGGATTGCGGTCTTCACCGCACGAGAGGCGCGCAAATCATACACGACGGCGCGTTTGGGGTGCTGTTTGAGCGCGTGCGTCGCGAACAGCGCGAGCATGATGTCCGCTGGAATCACGCGTCCGTGCTCGTCGATGAACATCGCCCTGTCCATGTCGCCGTCGAACGACACTCCGAGGTTCGCGTGCTTGTGCTTCACCATCTCGGCGCAGTCCTTGACGTTTTCCGGGATTGCGGGGTTGGGCACGTGATGCGGATAGCGCCCGTCAAAATCGAATTCGAGATAGGTCGCATTGAGCGGCAACTCCTTGACGAGTTTCGGGATGGTCAGGCCGGCCATGCCGTTGCCGGCGTCCAGCACCACGTGCAGTTTCGGCACGTGCCGGGCGTGCTTCAGGATGAGCGCAAGATACCGGTTCAGGATCATTTTTTTGACGTGCTTGCCTTTCGTGGCTTTCGCGAACGGCCGGTTGATGAGTTTGCGCACCGGATCGAGCGTTTTCCCACCAACCAATCTCGTTCCTTTCAGCACGACCTTGATGCCGTTATCCTTTGCCGGATTGTGCGACGCCGTGACCATCAGGACGTGCCCGTTTCTGGATGCGAGATAGGCCATCGGCGTCGAAATCAGTCCCAAATCAATCACGTCACTTCCTTGTTCGCGCAAGCCGAGCATCAACGCTCGCGCTAATGAAGGCGAACTCACGCGGTCGTCGCGTCCAACGTAGACTTTCGTCGCTTTTTGCCAAACCACGAATGCTTTGCCGAACTTCTCGAAGAAGGCTTCATTCACTTCATCAGGATAGACTCCTCTGATGCCGTACTCACCGAAGACCTCTTTCACGAAAGAACAACAAGAAGATTGCTATTTAAACGTTTACTCGCGCGCGAAGTGGCTCATGATGAATTTTTCGATGTCGGATAATGTGAACTCCTTGATTGAAGTGCTGCATATCCGCAGGCTGTCTTTTGTGCATTCATATGATTCAAGAAGCGCTTTTGCGATAGGGTCGTACGTTGCCGCACTTTTAAGCACGGAAACTCCTCCTGCTGCTAATTCGTGCATATTATGATAGGACAACCACAAATCATCATCTGAACTATTTGGTGAGAGGTGAGTTACGGTGTTTCCGGAGAAGACTTTCAAATATTCTTGGTCGTATCCGAAGCGCGGTCGTAAAACCAGGCTGCCGGCGCGTCCATACGCGTGCACGTGAACATGGTGGTTGCTTTCCGATGGTTTACGCAAGATGATGCTAAAATACGTGCCTTGATGTTCAAGAAGGCTGTCAAAAACGAGTTTTGGTGTGATGAATGTTTTTTGCTTTGTTGCCAGTTTCATTTTCCCTTCCTCGCCTTCGCCTGCTCTGAACTCACGTGTTTTCTGCATTCAAAGCACCATTTGCGCATCGGAGAATAGCTCTTGACTGCACATCCGCATCGCTTACAAGATTGAGATTTCATACTGACCCCGTCTTCACGACGTGAATGTCATCGTGGGCTATATAAAGTTTTCCCTGATTGGTGGTTACTCACAACGGCATCGGCCGACAGCACGGGCCACGTTCGCATTTACGTGAAGAAATCCTTGATGCATTGCCACCAAGAAAACGGACGGGTCGTTGGCGCAGGTCCGCGTATGTACGCTTGCGCGATGGCCCCCAGGTAGGTTTTCCAGTTGTCTGAAGCAATATCCGTGATGCTTACGGCGTTGATGATGTCGCATTCCTGTTCCAGGCGGGCTTGGGCAATCAGGCGTTCAATGCCGTTGGTCTCGTCAAATTCAACCATGAAGACCTTTTCGCGCGGATCAGGATGGGGCGTGACGCGCGCATAGACGGCACGAGCGGAAGCATACGGTTTTGCCCAGATGAGGACGGTGCCGAACGGTTTCTCGGGATTGCCGTCAGTCCATCGTTCTGCAATCTTGATGTGCTGGTAGGTCAGTTCCATTCCCTCCGTTACGCAAGCAAAGTATATAAACCATCTGACGTCAGATGCAGCATGGATTTCAAGGAAGCCATCACGCAGGCGCTGAAGAAGGAGACGGGCGTTGACATCATCTTGGAAGTGCCTCCCAGTCCAACACTGGGCGACTTCGCGTTCCCGTGTTTCCTGTTGGCGAAGACGATGAAGAAAGCCCCGGCAATCATCGCGAATGAGCTTTCCAAATCATTGCGCATCAAGGGCGTTGCATCCATCAAGGCGAACGGTCCGTATCTCAATTTCTTCGTTGACAAATCCTTGCTTGCGGACAAGGTTTTGCATGACATTCTGAAGGACAAAAACTACGGCTCATCGGGCGAAGGCAAAGGTCAGCACGTGCTGATCGAGCACACGAGCAACAACCCGAACGCGGACATCCACGTCGGCAGGGCAAGGAACTCCATCATCGCGGATGCCATCGTGCGCATCTTGAAATTCCGAGGCTTCGCGACGGACGTGCACTATTTCGTGAATGACATCGGCAAGCAGATTGCGATGCTCGTGTTGGCCGCGAAAGGAAAGAAGCCGACGTATGAACAGCTCCTGCAATTGTATGTCGACTTCAATACCGAACTGAAACAGCACGCCGAGCTCGAACAGGACGTGTTCCAACTGCTCAACAAGCTCGAAAACGGCGACGCAAAGGTTAAAAAACAGTTCCGTGACATCGTGGACGTGTGCATCGCGGGCCATCGCGCCATTTTGAAAGAAGCCAATATTACATTCGACCATTTTGATTACGAATCAGACTATCTGTTCAACAAAAAGACCGAGCGCGTGCTGCAACAATTGAAAGAGACCAAGAAACTGTTCACGGACGAGCAGCAGCGCACCGTGCTTGATCTGAAAGGGTTTCCAGAAGTCGAGAGCGCGATGAAGAGCCCGGTGCTCGTCTTGACAAGAAACGACGGCACGTCGCTGTATCCGTTGAGAGACATCGCGTATTCGATGGACAAGGCAGTGTGGGCGAAAGGAAGGAACATTTTGATTTTGGGTGAAGACCAAAAACTATACTTCCAACAAATCTCGGCTGCGTTGTCATTACTCAACGTGAAACCGCCCGAGATCGTGCATTACGCGTTCATCGTGCTCGCCGAAGGCAAGATGTCGACGCGTGCCGGCAACGTCGTCCTGTTCAGCACGTTCGTGCAGGATGCAATCTCACGCGCCAAGAAAGAGATTCTCGCGCGAACACCAGGCATCAAGGAAAAGAAGCTCGACGAGCTTGCGAGAATCATCGGGCTTGGGGCCATCAAGTTCAGCGTTGCGAAAGTCTCCGCGGACAAGATGATCACGTTCGACTGGAACCAGGCATTGTCGTTCGAGGGCGATTCTGCTCCCTACTGTCAGTATGCGCACGCCAGAATCAACTCCATCCTGGAAAAGGCAGACAAGCGCGGAAAAGTCGATGCTTCACTATTGACGCACGCTGCCGAATCCATCCTGCTCACGCGGTTGGCGACGTTCCCGGACATCGTCTCGAGCGCGGCAACGCACTTGAGCCCGCACATCATCGTCAATTACGCAAAAGAGTTGGCGCAGGACTTCACCGCGTTCTATCACGCGTGTCCGGTGCTGACTGCGGAAGACAAGCATCTGGTTGACGCGCGTTTGGCGTTGTGCGAGGCCACGAAGCAGGTGCTGCAGACCGCGTTGGGGCTGGTCGGAATCGACGCTCCGGACAGCATGTGACCGACGACAAGATTTATATACTACAATAGAGCTATTCAAGACTATGAGTCATCGGAACTATATCAGCGGCAAAGCGGCAATCGAAGCGCGGCAGTACGAACAGACCTATCATGTGCCTGCAAGCCACGTCGAGCCTGCAGCGCGGCTGTTTTACGCGGGCAAGCAACCCGTGGCCATTGCGCAGGCATTTCGCAGAACAGCACATCTCGGCGAGATTTGCGATTATCTGCTGCGCATGCATCGCGGCGTTGGTCGTGATCCCAAACAGATCGCGGCCATCAAGCGTTTTTACGCGATGACGGAACGAGAGCAACAGGCGCTGTGCGCGCGGGTGCTCGCCTACGAAAAAGCGAGAAGGAATCCTGCGCGCATTGAAAACAGCGGCGCGATGAACTTCTGACAGTCGCTTATCCGCGCCCGTACTTTGTGTCTTGCATTTCCTCGATTGCGCTCTTTTTGTGGTAGCTGCCCGAGCCGTCTTCCTTTTTCTTGTAGCCCATCGCCTCGAAGGGCGAGACTGTTTCCACATTCGCGCCTAACTTGTACGGCGAAACCCCTTGCTCGTCCGCCTTGAAGACCTGGCCGCAATTGCACGACGCCATGACGACGCCGTTGTGGGAGTGGCTGCCGTAGGCTTTCTTGTCTTTCTCTTCCGTCGCGTTCGCCTGCTTGTACGAGAATTTTGCCTGTTCCAACGGGTCTTGCGGTTTCTTGGACATCTCTTCGACGTCTTTGTCCTGCTGTTGCTTGCCTGCCTTGACGACTTCCTTTTCCATGCCGCTCAATGCTTTCTCGTCCGTCGTGCCAAGCATCGTGAGTTTCGCGCCCTGATGGTGCTTTTGGTGCTCTTTCCACGCGTCGGACGTCTCGATGACCTTGATCTGGTGGCGCTCCACTTCGCGAATCTCGACCTTGCTCTCGATGTTCGTGACCTTTTCTGGCTCATGGACGCGCAAGGTGAGGCGGGGCATAAG
>JACQNB010000004.1 GCA_016203265.1 Candidatus Woesearchaeota archaeon
GCTCTGAAACAGGCCGTAAGCGTTCGCAAACTCTTTCGGCACGCTCAACGGCGCGTACGTCGGAGCCAATTGCGTGTTCCAGACGTCAAGCGCACGCTTGTCGTTGTTTGCGATGTAACGCAGGAATTGCTGTTCTGCGTCGACGACAGGTTCGAAGGGCTTGACAGGCACAATCGGATCAACTGGCTTCTCAGGAGTGGTCGTGTCAACCGGTTTCGTCGATTCAACTGGTTTTTCCGTTGTTCCGTTTGCGACAACGCCACCATTGTACACGGGTTGTTTGTGTTCAGAAGAACATCCTTTGTAGATTGCGAAGATGCTAGAACCGATGACGGCTATGCTTGCGGCATACTTCAGGACGCGCTTGACTCCCCCTTGCTTGCCGTTCTCGACAATCATGTCCTCTCGAGGCGAACGTTCCCGAACATATGCAAGCGCGTAATCAACCAGCGCGTTGAACTGTGCACGTTCGTGCGCATTCGTCGCATCCTCGTACTGACTGCGCAAAAGTGAACGCTTATCATCGTTTAAGAAATTATGATCAATAGCAAGTTGGAGTCCTTGTTCGCTGGCATCGTCAGGCAACGTATTTGCAACTAAAGCTGCGAACGCATCATTTGACCGCATATGATCGTTCAAGAACAGCGCAAGATCAGCCGCAGGTTTTGCTTCAGATTCTTTAGGGAAAGATTCAGTAGGGATAGAGTATTCAATCCAGTACTTGCCTGCAAGAATGTGTTTCCAGTTTTCTCGGTGACCATCAAGAAGAGTTTCCAAGAAAGATAAGAAATCATCAAAGTGTTGCTGGCGGTCGTTGGTTGTGTTTGCCATGGGTTTCTCTTTAGGTGTACTGTATGCAACCCCCTTTTGGTCAGAATCGTGACTAAACACCGGAATCACAGGAGGAGTATATAAAGCTTTTGGTTCTGTTGCCACTGGTAAGTCGTCAATTTGCTGGTTTACGGGTGTGCCCTCCGCTTCCGGTATCGTTTCAGCATCAGAATGCGCGCGCTCGATGTCAGACGACGCAGGTTCTTCCGTGAACGTGAGCTGCGGCACCTGTTCCGTGATACGATAGACCAAATCTTGGAAATCTTGTTCGAAACGAGACATCTCCTCGGATTTTGTATCCTGAAGTGCGTTCTTGACCTCATTCTCAAGCGCTTCCCACGCAACCATCCTTTTTCCAACCGGCAGCTTGCCGAGCGCGTCAAAACGCGGCACATACTCCTTCACGATACGGTCGGTCTCTTGCGCATATTCCATCTTGGACAAGGCAGTTCCTTCTTCCCAGTCAAGCTCACGCAGAACAAGTGGGGACGCCGTAATGCGAGCGCGCTCATCCGCGAGCTTGGTCAGGAGTTGGCCGATATCACCCAGGAGTTCCTTGCGGTGAGCCTCATGCTCCGCATCCAATTGCGCTGAAAGGCGTTCAAACCCTTGTAGTTTGTCCCGATGGACCAAAACGACATCAGAATAGAAGCCCATGAAATCAGAATAGTGCACGGCAACTTCCGGATGCTCCTCGAAATACACCTGCAGGCGCGCGTCCATGACCTCGCGGGGAACGGTCAACACTTGTTCAGAAACGTCAGCAATATGTTCCTGTAATTCCTTGGTCGAAAGCCCTTCGGGCAACAGCACACTCGGCATCTCATCGCTGGAAGAAAATGAAGGCTCATAGGCATCATCGAGAACAGAAGACTCGATATTGCCTCCCTTGTATACTGCCTTGACGCGCAGGAGCGCATGTTCATACACTGCCGCAAAACTCCTGAAAATGTGCCGTCGTTGCGTGGAAGGTATGTTCTGAAACGCCTGCTCTTTCTTCCGGCGCAAATCAAGGATGCGCTCCTGCGCACATGCCTCGACTGCGTATTCGCTCGTGAGATGCTCAGGAAGGCACAATTCCTTGCCGATGACTTTCTTCTCTTGTAGATCCTTGATGGTTCCCTCATGCGTTTTTATTTCTGCGACAATTTCCTTGACGATGGCAATGCCCGCGTTCCGGATAGGAATCCAATGCGCCTTGGTGATTGCGATGTCTTTGTACCAATCGAATTTTGTATCGACTTCAGCGCGATGTTCGTCGGGAATCTCAGCAAACAAGGCCCGATGAGCATCATAGAAATTGCGCATCTGTCCCTGGACATAATCAGATATGCTTTTGTCGGAATTGATGATGTCCGCAAGCGCAGGATCTTTGTTCACGATGCGCCCGGTCATCGTCTCGATGAATGGCTCGAGTTCGCGGATGATGCCTTCTTTGCACGCCTGGAATCGGACGGCCAATCCCTCAGCAATGAACGTGTTCTCAATCCGCTGTTCGATGTCTTCGGCTTTTGCCATCAGCGAAACAATCGTTTCTTGAGAACGAGCAACGTCCGACGCCCAGTCGTCCAGGGAATGGTCGACGATGGAGTAATCCTCAAGCACGGCAACGGGCAGCTTGCCTGCCTTGTTCCTGCGCGCGCGAGTGATACGCACGTGCTGTTCCGTGAGTGCATCGTCCCAGTCAGATTGCGCCTGTTCCTCCCACTGAATGCAAGCAACACGTTCGGCATGCTGCGCGTCGAGCGCGAGCTTCACGGCACGATACGCCGCTATCTGGATGGTGAACTGGACATCATCCTTGAAATAAAGCGCAAGGTCAGGATGCTGCGCGCGGTATTCCGACAGTTTCCCGAGCACATCCTTGTCGTTCACGGACGCGAATTCGCGCCCGAGTTCGCGGAGAATGCGCGTACGTTCACGGTTCAGTTCGCTGGATGATAACGGCTGTGGCGCCGGAGCTGATTCCAATAAGGAAGGTGCCAGACTCACGGTTTCCTGCGTCGGGTGTTCGACGTCAGGAACCAGCAAGCCTTCCAAAGATGCATCTTGTGACGTGAAAATGGGTGCAGGAGGCTGCCACGGTGTTTCTTGCGGAGGTGCCGTTCTGCTTTCGAGAACACCATAATATATTTTCTCGGCTTCTTCGCGCACCTGTTGGACGACTTTCGAGAGATACTGCGCTCGCGCCGTACGTTGCGGGCCGTGCGGTTCCCGGTTCACGTGCTTGCTGGCAACCTGGTGGTAACCGATATTGATGCTGTTCAACACGTGCTCAAGGTCACTCTCTCCCTTGCGCAACTTTTCGAGGATCGAAGCGCACTCTTCATCGACCTGTTGCTTGATGAGCGCTTTGGTCTCATCCGGAAGCACTACCGTGACGGGAGACGCCGTGTGCGGGCGGGAAACTGCCTTCGGCGGCTCGGTCTTTTTGAAATAGGAATGTATACGTTGCCAAAGCCCCACAGAGGGAGGAGCACGCCACCCATTTAATAGCTTTATTATTGATGAGTAGCAAAATAGCGAAAAGACGTCAAAATCCACATGCTATATATACTCCTCCCTTGGGAAACAGACCATGCGCATCAGCATCATCGGAGCCGGTCCGTCCGGAAGTTACGCCGCGTTCCTGCTCGCGAACCAAGGCCATGACGTGCACGTGTTCGAGGAGCACGCGAGCATCGGCAACCCGGTCCAATGCACGGGCATCGTGACGCACGCAATATGGGATCTGATTCCGAAGAACGACTCCATCATCAAGCTCGAACTGGACAAGGTCAAAATCCACGCGCCGAACGGAACGACGGTTGATTTCGCGCTCAAGGAATTCATCCTGGATCGTGCCGGACTCGACAAGTACATCGCGCAGCTGGCGAAAAAAGCAGGCGCAACATACCACCTCAATCACAAGTTCGCCGGATTTGACGGAACGAACATCCGTGTCCGGCACAACGGCAAGGAACAGACATTCCCGTCGGACATCACCATCGGAGCCGATGGCCCGACCAGCGAGGTCGCGAAAGCCGCGGACATTTGGGTACCAAGAAAAGTATGGGGCGGCGTGCAGGCCACCATCCAAGGCAACTACGACCAAACGGCCTTCGACGTCTTTTTCGGCGAGGAATTCAAGGACTTTTTCGCGTGGGTCGTACCCGAAAGCAAGACACTCGCAAGAATCGGCATTGCGTCCGAGCACAAGGCGCGGGACATGTTCGAACACATTACTAAAGTCTATCCCGGCAAACTCGTTGGCTGGCAGTCAGGACCAATCCCTATCTACGACAAGAACATCCCTGTGCAGAACAAGGAACACACCGTCTTCCTTGTGGGCGACGCCGCAGGATTAGTCAAAGCAACCACCGGAGGCGGCATCATCACCGGCATGCTGTCCAGCAAAATCCTGGCAGCATCAATCGCAAGCGACAAAGACTACGCAAAGGCGCTCAAACCGTTGCGAAAAGACTTGGGCTGGCACTGGCTCATCCGACGCACATTGAACACCTTCACGGACAAGGACTACAACAAGCTCGTCAACTACATGGACAGCCAGAAACTCCAGCAACTGCTCAAGACCCATCCGCGGGACTTCCCGACCCAGTTCATCACCAAGCTCTTTTTCGTACAGCCGCGGTTTGCCCTGTTTGCAACAAACTTTATAAAGCAACTGCTGCTGCCCAGAAGCGGGGTATCCAATGGCTGACGATCTCGGAATCAACTTCTCAAAATGGTTCTCTAAGAAGGAAACTTCAGCTGAAAAACCGTCTGAAGGAACTCCCGGCTCCCAAACGCCAGATGCCGGTCTCGACATCAGCAAGCTCAAAAATGTCGGCAACTGGTGCTGGGACCATCGCGCATGGTTTCTCGTGCTCATCCCTATTCTTTTGAGTATCATCGTGCGCATCCAGCCTGTGGACGTACCATTGGCCGATGTTTCCGCGGGAAACCAGGTCTCAGCATTCATCCGCGATGACATCCAGCGTTCGTTCGACATCCAATATCCAAATCTGCCGCAACAGAATCGCGCAAGACTCGTTGAGGAGGAATTCCAGAAATCAATCCGGCAACCCTACTACACCGTGCGGACAGGTTCGCAGCAAGGACAGTCATTCAATCTTGAGCAACAACGTGCGGCCATCGCGAACGATTTCCGCTCATTCTTCCAGTATGAGGCCAATGGCAAGAGTTTCACCTATATGCCTGACATCGACCCGTACACGTATCTTCGTTGGGCGAGGAATTATCTCGCGACAGGCGACATGGCTGACGAGCGAAGGAACGGCGTGGCGTACGACAATCACATGGTCGCGCCACTCGGCGCGCCGATTGACGACACCATCCACCCGTATGTGCTGGCATGGACGTATCGCGTCATGAGTGTATTTAGCCGAGGAATCACCCTTATGCAGGCGGCGGGCTACTTTCCCGTCATCATGATTGCGCTGAGCGTCATTCCGGTCTACTTCATCGGACGCCGTTTCGGCGGCACGACCGCGGGGTTTTTCGCGGCGACCGTGTTCGGCATCAACGCAGCATTGCTCGGCAGGACCAACTGGGGACACGCCGACACGGACGCGTACAATGTCTTTTTCCCGGTGCTCATCTTATGGCTGTTCCTCGAATCCTATTACCACAAGTCAATCAAGGCTCGACTTGCGCTTATCGGGGGAGCAGGCCTCGCGACGGGTTTGTTCGCGGTCACCTGGTCGGGCTGGTGGTATATTTTCGATTTCGTGCTCGCGATCGGAGGCGCGTATCTCGTCTACCTCCTCTGGATGCACCGGGCACAGCTCAAGCAAGGCATCGGTGCATTCCTCAAGACAAACGAAATCAAACAGCACGCAGTGCTCGTGTTGGGCTACATCATCGCGGCAGGATTGTTCGTAAGCCTGTTCATCAGTTTCGGTTCGTTCGTCGGCGCACCATTGCAGCCGTTCGATTTCATCAGCATCAAGGACGCCGCGAAGATCTCGTTGTTCCCGAACGTGCTCACGACCGTAGCTGAGCTGAATGAGGCATCGCTCGAGCAAGTCATAGACCAGATGGGCCATACAGGGATAGGCATCCCGCTCTTCGCGATTGCGGTGCTCGGTTTGCTGTTGCTCGCATTGCCGCGCGAGAAATATTCTTTGCGCGATCTTGCATTCCTCGGCGGCGGGCTCATTTATTATTGGATTATTGTGAGTTCCATCAACCGCTTCAGTCCTGTCACGTTTATCCTGCTGTTCGCGTTGCCCATCGCGGTTCTCGTGCTGCGGGAAATGTTCAAGGGCATCTGCACGTTCGACATCAAGCTCGTGCTGTTCCTTGTCCTGTGGTTCATGGCCACGATGTACGCGAGCACGAAAGGCATCCGTTTCGTGATGTTGCTCGTGCCTGCGTTCAGCATCGCGTTCGGCGTCGGCATCGGACTCGCGACGCAGGCATTGAGTCGGTGGGCGCACGCCTCCATCAAGGTGCCTCCGGTCGCGACGGCAAGCGTCATCATCACGTTGTTTGTGTTGGTGCTCGCAGGACCCGCGCAGCAGGTTGCCGCGTCCAGCGCGAACGACTTGCCCATCATCAATGACGCCTGGTACAACACCCTAACGAGTATCCGCGATGCCAGCCAGCCGACGGCCATCATCACCAGTTGGTGGGACTTCGGCCACCATTTCAAGTATCTCGCCGATCGGCGAGTCACGTTCGACGGCGCGTCGCAGAACGAGCCCATGGCTCACTGGGTCGGCAAGATTCTGCTCACGGACGACGAGGAACTCGCGGTCGGGCTGTTGCGCATGCTCGATTGCGGCTCAACCAAGGCATTTGACGTATTGGACAAGGAAATCAAGGACGCATCCATCACGGTCAAACGCATCTACGAAACCGTGAGACTGCCGAAAGACCAGGCAGCGAAACTTTTGCGCGAGCACGGCATCAGCGAATCAACCATCACAGAATATCTGAACTATACGCACTGCACTCCCCCGGAAGCGTTCTTCATCGCGTCCGGCGACATGATCGGCAAGGGCGGAGTCTGGGCGCACTTCGGCAGCTGGAACTTTGACCGGGCTGACATTTGGGTGTATGCGCGCACGCTGCCGCGCAATGAGGCGATCCCATTCATCATGAACAACAGCGATGTCGACGAGACGACCGCGGAACAGCTGTACGATGACGTCATCGCCATCACCAGCGAACAGGAAGGAAACGCCTGGATCGCGCCGTGGCCGAACTACAACGGTGACATCTACGGCTGCGACAAGAACGGTGATACGCTCAACTGTGACAATGGCATCACCATTGACCTGCAGACGCACGACGTCACCATCCCCACCCAAGGGGAACAGAAACGTCCGACGGTGTTCGCGTATCCGACGGCAACAGGTGTCGAGCTCAAGCGATACTCGGAGAACACGGTTCCGTTCAGCCTGACGCTCATTCCGCGCGGGGAAAGCTACGGGCTTGTGCTCGCGAACGACGAGCTCGCCGCAAGCATGTTTACGCGCATGTACTACCTCCAGGGCCACGGCCTGAAGTATTTCAAACCGTTCAATGTGCAGCGTGATGCATCAGGTTTGCTCATTTACACCTACCAGGTCGACTGGGACGGCACAAACACCACCATCATTCCCGGAGCAGTCATATGAAACTCTCCATTGTCATCCCGACATTCAACGAAGCGCAGAACGTGCCATTGCTGCATGACGAACTCAGCAAGGTTCTCAAAGGTCTCAAGCACCAGTACGAGATTATTTTCGTCGATGACGGCAGCAACGACGGAACGCGCGACGCGCTCCGCAGGCTCGCATCCGACAAGAACGTCAAGGTCCTGTTCCACCGAAGGAATTTCGGCCAGACTGCCGCGATGGATTCCGGTTTCAAGTACGCACACGGAGATATCATCATCACAATGGATGCTGATTTGCAGAACGACCCGGCAGACATACCGAAACTCTTGGCAAAGCTTGACGAAGGATATGATGTGGTCTCGGGCTGGCGCAAACACCGCCAGGATCCGGTCTCCAAGAAGCTGTTTTCGCGCATTGCCGGAAGCCTGCGCCGTATGCTCACGCGCGAGAAGATTCACGATTCTGGCTGCACGCTCAAGGCATACCGGAAAGAATGCTTCGCCAATCTTGATCTGTATGGCGAAATGCACCGCTACATCCCTGCCATCCTGACGTGGCGCGGTTTCCGTGTCACTGAAATCGTCGTGAACCATCGCGCACGAAAATTCGGAACGACCAAGTACGGCATGGGACGGATTTTGCGCGGTTTCCTCGATCTTTTGATTGTCAAGTTCTGGATGCAGTACAGCGCGCGGCCCATCCAACTGTTCGGTCGTCTCGGGCTTTGCTGTTTTGCGCTTGGTTTTTTTGCCGGTCTTTACCTGCTCTGGCAGAAATTCGCCGACGGCCAGGCCATCGCGAATCGTCCGTTGCTGCTCTTGGTCGTCCTGCTTGTCCTGTTGGGCGTCCAGTTCTTCGGCATGGGCGTCATCACGGACGCGCTCACCAAGATTTACTACCGCAGCAGTCCGATTTCGCGCGTGAGCGAGACGCTCGAGTGACATGCCGAAGCACGTTCTCCTGTTGAGTTATGAATTCCCGCCACTGGGTGGCGGTGGCGGCGTCGTGGTCAAGCATTTGTGCGAGACGCTGCACAAGCAGTACGGCCACACGTTCGACCTCATCACGATGGGCTACAAAGGCTTGCCAAAGGAAGAACAGCAAGGTCCCATTCACGTGTACCGCGTTCCGTGCAAACGCGCCAAGAAGGAGTTGTGCACCACGCCAGAAATGCTTTCGTACCTGGTGCCTGCGTTGCTGAAGGCAGAACAGCTTGCGTTCACGAAGCACTATGATATCGCGCACGTGCACTTCATTCTGCCAACAGGCAACCTGGGCATTGCGTTGAAACTGCTCAACCGGATTCCATACATCATTTCGACCCATGGCTCCGACCTTCCCGGCTACAATCCTGACCGGTTCAAGCTGCTGCATGTCCTGCTCAAACCCGTCTGGAGTTTGTTCATCAGAAACGCGAAACTGGTGCTGACGCCGTCGGAAAGTCTGCGTTCGCTCCTGCTTGCATCATGGAATGGTTCGCCGGCAAAAGTCAAGGCAATCCATTGGGGCATTGACATTCCATCTGCGCCGCGGAAGAAAACCAACCGCATCCTGTTCGCGGGCAGACTGTTCGAGCGCAAAGGAGCCCAATACCTTATCGAGGCAGTCAAGCTGCTGAAACTCAAGGATTGGGATGTCACCATCGTCGGAGACGGCCCAATGCGTCAGGAGCTCGAAAAGCAGGCCAAAGGATACGCGAACATCACGTTCACGGGATGGTTGCCGCGTGAAAAGCTGCAAAAGCTCTACGCGATCTCGAAGATTTTTGTCTTTCCGTCGACAGCGGAAAGTTTCGGCATGGTCATCGCGGAAGCGATGGCGGCAGAAATGGCCGTCATCACGAGCAATGACTCTGCCTGTCCGGAAGTCATTGGAAACACAGGCATGCTGGTGCCGCCGAAGGACGCGCGCAAGATTGCGGATGCGCTTAAGGCGCTCATTGCGCATCCTGCAGAGATCACGCGACTCGGCAAGCTTGCGCGGAAACGCGTTCTTGAAAAGTTCACGTGGGAACAGTGCGCACGACAATATAACAAACTGTATCAGACATTCAGCCGAAATTGATCGTGAAGAACGCGAGCGTGCCTTGCGGCGTGTCATAGTAATTCGTCTGCACGGGTCTGCTCGTGAGCGTCGCTGATATCTCGTCGAGGTCGAACGTGCCTCCCTTGCGTAGCAGGAAATAATAGGGTTGGAAC
>JACQNB010000030.1 GCA_016203265.1 Candidatus Woesearchaeota archaeon
ATCCTCAATCATACAATATCCCGAAACAGAGAAGTTTAAATGCGTTGTGGAATCAACAAAAGACGTCACCTTTTCTCAGGGTTCATGTTTAACCCGTTTGACTGGTATTTCAAGTAATTGTTCGTTGCGTTATTTTGGTGACTCATTGTCTAAGCGCGATCCACAGGACACATATCAGCGTAACAGACTTAAAGGACGCCCGTTCAAATCCAGTTTACCAGGAAAGCATTTATTAATTTCGTGAACAGAACTTACCCGAAACGGTATGAAAGCAAATATTCCGTGAAGTTCCGTTCAATTTTGACGATTTTCAGAAAATGAAGAAACAACCAAAAAATAAAGAAGTGCAGATTTCTACAGTTATACGGGCTAATGGGCTGAAAGCGGAACACCCGCTCAAATCAGTAAAAATGAGGCCGCCCGGATTTGAACCGGGATTACAAGGTCCCGAACCTTGAGTCATACCAGGTTAGACCACGGCCCCTGGCATCGTCAAGGCTCGAAAATGTCTTTTTAAAGGTTGGGGTTATGATTCATGTTTCTCATATAACTGTCTCTGGTGCCGCTCATTGTGCGTAATCGAGTATTCACGCAACAAATGCTCCAACGGTTCCTCTTCCGCGATGTTCCACGTGGCCACCAAGAAGTGATCGTTGTGGAATCGCAGCACGAGCGCAGGGTCGGGGTCGATGCGTTTCACAGTCGTTTCGACGTGCAACGCGCTTTCGCTGGGAATCCACAGCACTTCCAGCCCGGGCTTGACCAACGCGCCGATGTCCGGCGCGCCCGTGTTGCTGACGACATAATCAAGCACTGCCGGCTCATGTAATGCCTTGGCGCACACCTCATACGCCAACGTCATCGCGGCAACGCCTGCATTCTTCACGTTCGTCGGAATGAGCGGTGCTGCCGCGACGACACGATACTGCACTTCGCAAGCATACCCGCTCCTGTCCTTGGCCCGTATCTTGTCCGTTTCAATCGCGTATTCCTCTCCCAGATGCGCGACCGCAACACGAGCAATCTCAACGACATCCTGCGACAGCAAGCTAATCTTGTCATTCAAACCAAAATGCTTTTCTGGATTCAGCTTGATCGGCCGTTTGAGTTCCCGTAACGCGTCCAAATCGACGCGCTGGGAATAGACGCTGCCGAGCTGCGCGCGAAAATAGTCACGCACAAGCGCGTCCATGGCTTCATTAACAAATCTCCGTTCCTGCCGATACGGAGTTGCCTGACTCAGCACGCGCATGCGCTGCACCATCTGTTCGGCGAACAGAGGACCTGCCTTGGCAACCGGCCGTTTATGCTCCGCGAGCAGTTCACTGAATGTCGGTTCTTGGGTTTGGGTCATGGTTTCACCTCACAAATTCCTTGGTCACGTCCTTGAGCTCATACTGTTGCCTCGAAGCTCGCCGGCACGAAATGCCCATGATGCCGTCGCCATCCTGGTATGCCCAGAACTTGTTGCCGGCGAGGTTCGCGATGCCATTTACGATTTCCTCGCACGGTTGCCGCAGACAATCGTCAAGAAAGCGCCTGACGTGCGTTGTGCCGAGCATCTGGAAGCCGCTACCGTCGGTGAACCGCAACGATAACAGGGATTCTCCTGCATCGTCCGCGTACTCAACTTCTTCAATTTCGACGCTTGCCATCCTCCAAGGAGTCATTTTACCTGGTATCAAGCATGTCGTTGTCATGTAGACAGTTTTCATTCATTGCACCCACGATGCGTGGATCCGGTCCGTGTAGCGATCGAGGACCATGAGAATTTCTTCCTCAAATTCCTTACCCGCGAGCACGTCGACGCAAAATTTGCTCGTTCCCGTCTGCACCATCAGTTTTGTCGTCTCCATTGGTTTCCACCTCGTTTTCTCTAAAAGGTAATAGGTGTTGTAGAAGAGATAAGTATTATTGACAAAAATGTAGCACCAGTGTTGTACATCGCAACAATCTTTTAATACACGGACACGCTCGCACTTGCATGCTCGACACGCAGCTCACCAAGAAGATTGTCGACTTCGTGAAGGCGAAGCCACGCACGGTGCAGGAAGTCGCGCACCTCATCCAGAAGAACTGGCGCACCGCAGACAGGTACATCGAAAAGCTCGCGGACGACGGCATCATCGCGACAAGAACATTTAGAGAAGGCACGCGAGGAGCGTTGAAGCTCACGTTCTGGCAATCATCCGACAGCATCCACAGCTCGGACTTACAGCAACGGCTCTACCGCATGATTGAGTATGGCAGAAACAAATATGACTTCTCGCCGTTGGAACTGTTCCAGTACGTAGACCCGAAACTGAGGCGCGCATTCCTCGAAGAGCAGGAAGACGAGGACGTCTCAATCGAACACGAACTCATCTCGCACATGCGTTCAGCCACAAAACAGGTGCTTTTCTTCTCCGGCAACCTCTCGTTCGTCAACGTCATCGAACACGACGTCAAACTGATGGACGTCATCGAGGAAGTCGCGCGCCGAGGAATTCCCATCAAGTTCCTCGCGCGCATCGACATCACCGCCATCAAAAACCTCAACAAACTACTCGCATTGAACGCGAAAGTGGGAAAGGATCTGATTGAAGTGCGGCACGCCGTCCATCCCTTGCGCTCGTTCATCGTCGACAACACGTTCGCGCGGCTGAAAGAGACGAAGAACCCCGGTGACGTCAAGCGCGACGAGCTCAAGAACAAAACGTACGTGTTCTACGAAATCAGGGACACGGACTGGGTCGAGTGGCTGCAGAACGTGTTCTGGAACTTCTGGCGAATCGCGGTGCCCGCGGAAAAGCGCTTGGAAACGATCAAGCTCATTGAGAGACTAAAAAAGTAAGCACTTGTTTTATACCGATTGTCGTGGCACAACCGTTCGCTTGCATTCCTGATAAAAGAAGTCGTCCTTCCCGTCAGGGCTCTTTTCGCGCCACCACATCTTCGGAACGCCATTCCGGGTGGGCTGCAAATAATACGCGCTTTTGGCGAACACCAGCTGATGGTGCTTGCCGCCGATGCACGGCAAATAGCAGTCCGCGTGCAAATCAGTCCGTGGCGTGACATAGACCACTTCGTTGCCGACCTTCAAGCTGAAACAGCAGGATTCCTGATCGAGGACGTTGATGCCGGTGATGAGGCTGACCTCATTGCGTGGTCCTGCGGAAAGCATCGGCGCAATACCGCACAACACCACTTGCATCTGTTTCTGACGCTCCTCAAATGAGGCCGCCGTGATGGTCTCGAGTGCGATCTTGACCTGATGATGGTCATCGATGGGAGGCATTGTATCCATATGGACCCGGCCAGATTCGAACTGGCGACCTACACAG
>JACQNB010000031.1 GCA_016203265.1 Candidatus Woesearchaeota archaeon
AGGTCTTTGTGGCGCGCAATTGCCAAGAGCTTGCCTAACGCCTTGTTCTTTTTGCTCATGCTATCTCGGCTTGAGAACGCGATGGCACCTTCATCGACCAAGACAACGCCGCCGTTCTTGACGTCCTCAATCTGTTCGACTGACTCAATCCAGACCGGTAACACGTCCTGCTTGACGCCAACCACGTACGCGGGGCGTTGAGTCTTTGCGTGGATGTTCTCCATCACTCTGAATCCTAAAACGCTCTTTCCGGAGCCTCTCCTGCCTGCAATAAGCACAATCGAACTTGCGTTTCTCAGGCGTTCACCAAAGCGTTGGAAGTCGCCCTTGATTGTAGTAATGGGCTCCATCGGCACGAACGTGGCGGGCGTTTTCGTTGCAGAAGCGCGTCGCTTCTTGACTTCCTTGACCGCCTCCTGGACTGCGGGCGTGGATTCAACGTTCGACTTCAATGATTTGACTTGATTGATGATGGACTTGATGCCGAGATACTCAAACTTGACCGACCACCAGAAGAACATCCCGAACGCTCGAAGCCCTTGATACGCATACTTGAGCGCCTTGATGCCGCCGTGCAGTTTCTTGCGTCTCATGTCTTTCTCCTGCTCTGTGGCGCGCGATGCGGAAGCAACGTCGAGAACGTCCAACCCATTTTTTCGAAATACACAGGCGTGCCTTGGTCTGTCGGCGTGTCGCGGTCTTGACGTGCCTTATAGTAGTCACGCATTCGGTGGTAATCATCCGGATTTTTGAACACGACACTGTACGGCAAGCCATCAGAAATAAAATGCAGATTAATCAGCACGCCATTCAACTCATTATCCAGCGTCGTTTCAATCCCTGCGGACTTGAGGTCAAACGCGATGGTGCCCAGTGATGCTCGATCCCCCATACATCCAAGAAAGAATCACTGGTTTATAAATAAATTGGTCAGTTGACGAGCTCATCAATCACTTGCTTTGCTGGCTTGATTGCGGTAATCGTGTCGATGTCCGCGCTGACCGTGTACAGCCCTTCACGGATGACGTTGCCTTGCGCCGGACAATTGCCGTTCAACGGACGAACGTATTGTTCCGGACAGTCCCCTGCTTTGTGTGACAGCGATTTCCTCATGGAATTGCCCAGCGCGCAGCAGATGCAGAAGTGCTTGCCCTTCTTATCCTGGGCCAAGGGCGAGCCACGCAAATACCTGAACGGGTAGCCTGCCGGCGAGCCCCACTCCGGCGTGCCGATCAGGACATCCGCGTTCGAGCTTTCGACGAGTGTTTGTTTGAAACGCTCGGACGCGCCGCTTTCGGGCGTTGCCACGAACGGCGTGCCCACGTGCACGCCCGCGGCACCCAAGGACAACGCGCGGTCAATATCCTTTCGCGTGCGAATGCCGCCGGACACGAAGACCGGAATCCTGAATGTTGTTGCGTATTCGAGCACCGGGCCCAAGAGCGCGTCGAACACATCATAGTCGCGCAAGAAGTGCTCGCCCGCCTGCTGGATTTTGCGATAGTTGAATCCCAAATGGCCTGCTGATTTCGGACCGGCGAGAATGACGGCATCCGGAGGGGCGTGGCCTTCCTTGAGCCAGCGTTCCGTGATGATCTGCAATGTCTTGTCGGAAGAAACGATTGGAACGAGCGCGATCTTATGGTCTTTTGAGCCGAAGAATTTCGCGACCAAGGACGGCAACGCCAACGGAAAGCCAGCCCCGCTGATGATCATGTTCGCCTGCCCTCGGACTGCGCCTTCCACCGATTGCTCATACGTGCGTTCGAGCTTGACCATGATGTTGATGTTCGCGTAGCCACAAGCTTGCTTGGTGTCCGCGATTTCGCGCGCGACTGCTTCCGTCTGGCCCAATTGCGAGCCGACGCGCATGGACGTGAGCTGGTCAAGTGCCGCGCTCGAGACGGTTCCCATCGCGTCCGCGTTGCCGACGGCAGACGCGAGCTCAGTCAACGAAATGCCGACGCCCATGCCTCCCTGGATGACCGGCAATCGCGGTCGGTCTGCCCACGGAAACTGCACTTGTTTGAGAGAATGAGCCATATGCCCCGAAACAAACGAACCTAGTGGCGCTTAAAAGCCTTTCCGAAAAGGCCGCGGACATACCCGACGGCGCCCAAGACCAAGCCAAATGCATAACCCTGCCTGAACGCTTCGACTTCTTGCAGGGTGACAAGTTTTTGGGGGATGACCGGAGCAACAATAGCCTCGATTGTTTTTTGCGCAGGAACACTCGGAGCCTCGAGCGCCATCGGCGAATCATACTTTGAGAAGGGACTCGCTTCGACGTACTGGTGGCACGTGCCCACCTGCATGCGGTCTTGATACGCCTGAAGCTCGAGCTGCGTCAATGGTCCGTCCGTAAAGTCTCCACTCACATCGGCCAATCCGTCTTCGCCCCTTATAAACTTTATCACAGCCCAAAAATCATGATTGCGCCGGTCAGGATCAAATACAATCCGATAATCCAGCGCAACAGGCCCGGAAACGCGAGCACGAGCACGCCGAAAATCAACGTCATTATGCCTGCAACGAGTGCCATAGACACCACCTCACTCATTCTTAAGGCAAGAAGCTATAAAAACGTTATGACAAGGATGCGAGCTCGACCAAACGCTCTTCGCCCGTCTGCATGTTCTTGATTTTTACTTTCTTTTCTGCCAGTTCTTTCGGGCCGAGGATGATGACGTTCTTTGCGCCGATTGCGTTGGCGTATTCCAGCTGCTTTCCGAACTTCCGGCCCATCAGGTCCAAGTCGCACGAGGTTCTGCGCGAGAGTTTGGCCGAGAGTTTCACGGCTTCGTCCGTGAGGTCAGGCGTGACCGTGACGATGTAGTAGTCTGGGCCGATGTTCGGTTGCGGCAGCTTTCCTTTTGACTCAAGCAAGAGCCAGAGCGTCTTGTCGCCCAACCCGAAGCCGACCGCGGGACAGGGTTCGCCGCCCATCAGTTCGACCAGGTTGTCGTATCTGCCACCGCCCGCGATTGCCCGGAACTGGCCGGTCTTGTCGAAGACCTCGAACACGGTGCCGGTGTAGTATGCCAAGCCTCGTGCGAGACTCAAGTCCACTTCGAGATAGTTGGACGGCATCACGTTCAGCACGTTTTCCAATTCCGCAAGCCCAACAATGGCGTCTCGTCCGGGCGCGAGCTTTCTGATTTCTTCCAACGCTTCCTTGGGCTTTGCCTTGATGGAGACAATCTTCTTGACGTTGTCTGCCTGCTCTTGGTTCAGTCCGGTTTCCAACAAAAGCTTGATGAAATCATTGTCTTCGACTTTCGACTTCTTGTCTATGGCTCTTGTAACGTCTTCAAGTTTGTTCTTGGCGACGCCAGCTTGGAGCAACAGCCCTTCCAACAGTTTTCTGTTGTTGATTTTGACGACAATGTCTGATTCGGTCAAATCAAACTTGTTCAGGCAGTCGATTGCGAGACAGATGACGTCGGCATCTGCTTCCGGACGATCAGAACCGAACAGTTCAACGCTCAACTGGTAGAATTCTCGTGCTCTGCCTTTCTGCGGCGCTTCATAGCGCCACACTTTGTCGATGCTGAACCATTTGACTGGCTTCGGGACTGCCTTTTGCTTCGCGATGAACATCCTCGTCATCGGCACCGTGAGGTCGAACCGCAACCCTAATTCTTCGGTCGAACGCTTGTCCAACGTGAAAATCTGGCTTCTGACTTCATCGCCTGACTTCTGCGTCAGGCACGGCATCGTTTCCAACGCAGGCGCTTCGACTTCCTGGAAACCAAAATTGATCGAGGCTTTTCGCAATACGTTGAAGATGTCTCTTTGGATTGCCTTCTTTTCGGCATACCAGTCTTCCGTTCCTTTCACCGGTTGGAATGTCATCTTGTTTGCCTCTTTGGCGCCCCCGCTTTACCGTTCCTGACGAGCCTTGGTGCGTTCGAAGGATTTTCGAGCACGCGACGCAAAACCTGCCAGGGGAGCAGAACTTGGGACGTACAACTCTGCTTCCTTTTCAAAAGGGCGGCTACCGGGGATCGAACCCGGGTCATGCGGGCCACAGCCGCACGTTCTGCCACTAAACTATAGCCACCGATGAATGATTTGACCGTGAAGAGACCTCTTTCCAGAAGCCACGTTTGGATTTTGAATTACTCGGGAGAAGGGTCTACGCACAATGAAGACAATCAACTGCCATCATGAAGCTATGTGGTTTTTGACGATTTATAAATCTATCGCACGCGCAACAGATCAGCTAGTTTTTTCGGGAAACCTTGCAACGCAAGCAACGCCAAGGGCGCGGCCCAGTTTGCCCAGCGTTCGACAAAGTCCCAAATCGGGTCGCCGGCAATCGGACGAATCAACGCAGTCATGAAACCCCACAACGTCGCCCAGACCAACACGAGCCGTATCGGCCAGACCAGCGCGAACAGGGCAACGATGATGTCCAACGAACCGATGACCGGCATTAACGTCGTTGCCGCTGTTTCCGAAAATCCGACGGCCGTGAAGAACGGAATCCAGTCTTGTTTGACGCCGAGCGCGAACACGCCGTGGCCGAGAAACGCCCCGAAAATGCCGATGCGGAGAATCCATTCCGTCATTGTTTGTTTTTCCATGGTTACCCTCCCCGATGCGCCATCGGCATCGAGAACAACAGTATATTGACGATGAACACCACGACCAGCAGCAACGCGTGCGGCAAAAGCACCTTGAGCGCCAGCACGGCATTCTGTTCACGGGCGCGGGCGATCTTGTACGCGACGTACAACGTCCCGATGCCGCCCGCGATGATGAGCCCGAACTGCAGTCCGGAAATGACTGATGTGCCCGCGAACGCCCCGAAATTGTCCACCCTGCCAGTCACCAATCCCACGAACGCGCCGAGGATTGACTTGCCTTCGGAAATCAAGTGGAACAGGTTATGCGCGATGTGTCCCGCGACGTCGATTGGGATGAACGCGTATCCGAAGGCCGCGAAATTGTCGATGGTGGACGATTTTGCAGTCTGGAGCCTGCTCGAGATGGCGCTCGTGAGCGTCATCAAAAGCAACGGCAACGCGACGGCCGCCGCGTAGAGGATGGAGATCGAGGCCTTTTCACCAATGCCATATCCCATCAGCCAGCCGTTCAGGTCTGCCCAAACGGCAAGCATGCCGAGGTTTTGGATGATGACGATGCCGACCATGAGTTTCGCGAAAAAGCTCTCCGAGAAGCTCACCCGCGCATGGCTCCACAATTCCGAGGCGATACCTCGGACGCGCATCACGATGTTGTCGTTCGGGCAGTTCTTGATGCAGTTCGCGCACAATGTACAGTTGCGCATCCCTATTTTGCCCGGCATGACGTTGAAGTACGGACACGCGCCGGCTTTCCCTCCGAAATAGCAGAGCTTTTCCTTGCACGCCAGGCACACGGCCTTGTCCTTCGACTCGATGGACACACCCGAGAGCATCGAATAGTTGCCGCTCACGCCACCGAGGAAACAAAGGTGCTTGCAGAACGTCCTGCGCTCATAGCGCAGACTGATGATGATGGTGCCGAACAGGATGAGCAAGAACACGATACCGGACAGCCAGGGCGTGTCCACCATGCCGTACAGCCGGTCGAAGAGCGTGATGGCGATGAAAAAGCCATCCGTCATCCAAATGCCGTACTTCATCAGGAACGCGCCTGGCTTGCGCGTCGGATGCGCGAACTTCTGCAAAAAGTCGCCGATGACGGGTAACGGGCAGACCAAACACCAGAACCTGCCGAACAGGATGAACGTCAACGGCACAAGGGGCCACCAGAGCGTCCACGACAGAATCGAGCCTGGGTTCTGCGCGTACGACAAGGAACCCCAGAAGAAATAATAGAAGATGAACAGGAAGAAGATGAGCGTCGGGATCTGGAGCATCTTCGGATAGAACCGCGACGTCATCACGCGCTTGACGAACCCGAACGAGAGCAGGTCCTTGCCCGCGAACGCGCCGAAGAACAGCACAAATCCCGCTATGAGCGCGAGCATCAGGACGAGCGCGACGCCCGCATCGAACCAATTCGTTGCGGTGTGGGTATGGACGTGCTCCTGCGCCGACACGGCTGAAGCGAGCAGCGCAACGAGAACCGCCAATACGCAGATGCGGGACTTCATTACAAGAACTGTAAAAAAGCCCTATAAAAGGGAGCGGTATCGCGAAAGATACCGCCAACACACCCAAATCTTTATAAGCGATTCCTTCCTAGAACGACGCATTCAAAGGAGGTGTTTGCTATCGCAAACGTCAACGTAACGTACGGAAAAATCATCGGTGCGGTCGTCGCATTGGTGGGATTGCTGGGATTCTTCTGGAACCCGGTTCTGGGACTGCTCGGCGTCAACATGGCGTCGAACATCGTCCACTTGCTGGGAGGTCTTCTGGTGCTCTGGAAGGCAGGCAAGCAGGCCAACATGATCGTTGGCGTCATCGCGTTGCTGGTCGGCATCATCGGATTCGTGCCCGGCATCAGCTTCATCGCGACGGACTGGCTCGGCTTCAACACCAACTTCCACATCCTGCACATCGTGATCGGTGTGGTGTCGTTGGCCGTCTATAAGTGGGCTGACTGAAACCTGATTTTTTTTGTTTTTTTATTGATGCAAACACCCATGAAACAACACCTCATATTGGCCATGCTCACCATTCTCCTTATTGGTTGTACGGAAAGACCTGAAACGGTTGCCGAAACGCCCACGAAAGAAACAACGAGCACGCCTGAAGAGACCGTTCCCCCAGCGTTACCTCCAAGAACTCCTGTCACGCCGCCTGCCGGAGGCACCACGTCATCCGAACCCATCAGCGGAACGTCCGACTGCACGGTCACCGAGGACTGCATCACCTATGAGGACAACGGCATGCCGGTCGAACAGTGCGCGCGCTACGACGAGATCGGTTGCTACCACTCCTATGCATGCGCGCCATCCGGAGAGGCAGTCCAGAAAGAAACGCCTGCCTTCTGCGGACGATGAACCACAAGCTCATCTACAACGCCGGAGCCGTCATTTCATTCTTGGGCTGGTTTCTCGCATTCTCTCCTCACGTGCTGCATCACGCCGTCGGCTTCCTGCCGGACGACCACGCAAGCAACATCTACGTCGGCATGGCTATCGGACTTGCCGGACTCGGCATGCTGTTCACGGTCAGGAAGAAGTGCTGAGACAGACCGAGACACCCTTGCAATCCTTGCACTCGAATTCCCTCGCAAGTTCACGCAACGAATGCACGACCTTCGCGCCCTGTGCTGTCAACGCATAGCCTTCAGCCGTTTTCTCGACGCATCCGGCCTTGACCGCCTTCTGCAAGTGCTGCGTCAGCACCTTGTTCGTGATGGGAACGAGCGCGCCCTTGAGTTGGCCGAATGTCGCGTCCCTCTGCGTGAGCATCACGAAGAGCTTGAACATCCATTTGCCGTTCAGCACGGGCACGAGTTCAGAAACAGGACACGTTTTCGTCTGCATGGTATCTTTCCAGATACCACACCTATATAAATGATGCGTTACAATTACTGTAACATATGAACGCGCTCACCCTCATCATCCTGGCGCTCATCGCGGGAGCGAGCGCGGGTTACCTCGCGGCAGACTTCAACACGCCCTCCCAAGAAGACCTCATCAAGGAATTCTATGACGTCGAGAACGCCGTGCACGTGAGCCCGCACTCCATCCGGAAGGACATCATGAACGGCGCCCTGTCCGTCACGCTCGTCGACCTCCGCAGCGAAGAAGAGTATGCCGCAGAGCACATCACGGGAGCCGTCAACATCCCGGCGTATCGCGATCCGGAAACTCCGGCGTATTACGACACCGAACGCATCATCGCCGCGTTCAAGGCGCTGCCGGACGACAAGCCCGTCGTCGTGTACTGCTA
>JACQNB010000009.1 GCA_016203265.1 Candidatus Woesearchaeota archaeon
AAATTTTACCAAAATATATAAAAGATATAAAGTATTAGGGAAATATATATAATCTGAGTTCACCGCACGAATCACAGCATCCATCCGGGAGGTGGAAAACATGCACAAGAAGACTTGGGTTGAAGAGCTGGAAGAAAGTCGGTTCAACATCGACGAAGAGGCCGACCTCAAGGACGAGGATCTCTTCGAAGAAGAAGGTCCCCTGGCAGGCTTCGAGAAGGCCGCAGACCAGGCCTACGACGAGGAGTTCCTCAAGGAGGACGCTGGCAGGCTGGACTGGTTCGAAGATGAGTAGGTACATGGATGTGGATGATGCGCACGATTTCGTGCGCGAACAGCTCGAGGAGCAGGAACGCCTCGAGCGCCTTTTTCGTAGCAAAGTCTTCACTCACTGACGGGTCCGCCGCCTAAAGAGCGGCGGATTCTTTTTTCCAAATTTTTCTAACATTTGATCAAAGTCCTTCTCGTTCCTCCTCCGGAAGCGTTTCATACGCTGTTCGCGAACAGGTCTGCGACTCTTCCCTCGTCGTCACGATCGCGGACCCAGGCGCGGCGCTCCTCAGCTTCACGGTGCGTGGCGAGCTTGGTTGCGCCAAGTCAGTGAAGCATTACAATCAATCCGTAACCATTTTAAACCAACAAAATCTCATTCTTCCCGTGGGAAAGGAAAAAGTGGACACGCTCGGAGGCCAAACCTGTCCGGTGTGCGCAAAAAAGACATTGACCCTGTCCGAGTCGGAAATCGAGGTGCCGTACTTCGGCACCCTGCTCGTGTTCGGCATGAACTGCTCCGACTGCGGCTTCAAGAAAGGGGACGTCGAGGCAGCCGAACAGAAGGAACCGTGCAAATGGACGTTTGAGGTCGCGGGCAAGGACGACCTGTCAATCCGCGTCATCAAGTCCAGCGAAGCCACCGTGAAGTTGGGAACCATCGGCAGCATCGACCCCGGACCCTCGAGCGAGGGCTACGTCACGAATGTCGAAGGCCTCATCACGCGCATGAAGGAGCAAGTCGAGCACTTGCGCGACTCTGCCGAGGAAGAAGAGGATAAGGAGAAGGCAAGGACCGTCCTGAAGAAGATTATGCGCGTGTTCGGCGGCAATGACACGCTCAAAATCACCATCGAGGATCCGTCGGGAAACTCAGCAATCATTTCTGACAAGGCAAAAAAGGAGAAACTCAAATGAAACTCGAACGCAAAGAAAGCAAGATCAAGCCTGAATTCAAGATCGCGGACGGCTATCTTGACCTCAAGACGCTCGACACGGGCGTGCTCGTCGCGCACTTGGAAGCCGAAATCAAGCGTCGAGAGATGTCTATTGAGAAGCGCCGTACGCTGATTTGATGCGCTCGATCTCCTGACGGACCCAGTTGCGTTCGCGGTTGCGCTCCTTGCGCGGTATCTTCACGTCAAGGCCCTGCAAGAGGTTGAAGCGCGCAAGGTATTCGGCCCCCTGCAGCAGGCGCGCGCGGACCTCCCCTCGCTGTTCCTGTGTTGCCATGAACAGCAAGGCGCGCATTCCGGAGCGTTTGGCGCGCTTCAGGTCGGCATAGATTTGCTCGTCGTCGATCAACGGCATGTCGAAGTTCTCGCGCGCGTTGTAGATGAGGTCGTTGAGGATGAGATCGCGCACGACAAACGTCTTCTTCGGGTCGATGGTGAGGTACCGCTCGATCTGGGAGAGCAGGAACCGGTATTTCTCCTTCAGGAACGGAAAATCGTAGAAATCATTGATGACGTCGCGGTAGAAACGAGTCCGAGAAGCATCAAGCGTATGCGATGAACCAATCAGCGCGGTGAATTCCTTGACCGGAAACCTGCGGAAGGGATACCGGACCTGCTCGATGAACCGTTTCTGCACGACGGCATCGCGGTATTTCCGCGCGAAGAATTCCTTTTGCGCGTCCGTTCCCGCAAGCTCGGCCTTCGTGTTCCAGGCCTCGATGAGCTCATCGATCGTCCCGCATTCGCCCGGATGCTGGTCCTCGGACGGGTCTTCCTCGTCCTCCGATTCGTCTTCGCCAGTACAGAGCTGGGCGAATGAGCAGACTTCGGCAAAGAACCTCACCTCTTGCGGACGCAGCTGCGTGCCCGTTTCCTTGACATAGGCCTCAAGATCCTTGCGGATAGTCTCGTCAATCATGGAAGGCATCCGACTTGAAACAAGTTATAAACATGCTGACACACCGACATAGCAATTGCAAACTATGACTTTTGTGCGACAACTCTTCATCAATATTTAAATCACCAGAAACCATACGGACGAAGAGCATAGCATTCAAGTGACATGAGGGATAACCATGACGGACAAAAATGAACAAGTCGGATTTCATAAAGGCGCACTCACGACGCTCGCGAAAGAACGCGAAGAATTCGTGCGCGTGTTGGGCATCGTCGAACAATTGATGCAGATGCACTTGAAATCGTTGAAGGATCTTGGTGTTGACTTGGAATCAGAAGCCAAAAAGGCACCGAAGAAACTGGAAGAGGCACTGAAGAAGTGAGCTATCTTTCAGGCAACGGAAGTTACATGTCGGCGTCACAGCCGTACATGAGCGCGGGAAGCTCGTACGGTTCGCAGACGAACCATCCGTATCTGGAAAGTTCAAGCGCGGGAAGCAGTTATGCTGGACGCGCAAGCTACGACCGTCAAGCAGAACAGCACGCATCCGAAAGCCTGCACGCGAGCCAAGAACATTCGTTCGTGCCGGACGACTTTCTCGCAGGCATTCCGACACGCATCCTGAACAGCCAAGAGGAGCTCTTGCCGCTTGTTGAAGACGCATTCACCAAGACGACAGGCCAATCATTGCCGAACGACATCGTGTTCACGGTCTGCCCCGAAAACGCGTTCGCAAAGGCGTTCGGGCCAGGCTATCAGGAGAACATCCAAGGATTCTGCAGAAACCGAGCCAGCTGGGGCGTTTCCGAGATTTACGTGAAACAAAGCGACTTGGCGCACGTGATGCTCACGCTCGGGCACGAAATAGGGCATGCGTTGACGAAACCGTTGCCTGACGCACGCGATGAGGAAGCGAAGGCATTCGCGTTTTCCTTGGCGTGGATTGAGACGGTGAAAGAGCACAACATCGGCGGTATTTCATACGCAATCCATCCCCGTCCGGCAGAAAACGGACTGCACAACGTCGCCTATCACTTCATTCTGACGAAAGGAACCGAGTTTCTCGAGACATTTGTCAATCTCGCGAAAGGAACGCTTTCCATCATTCCACGAC
>JACQNB010000037.1 GCA_016203265.1 Candidatus Woesearchaeota archaeon
CTACCTCTACGTGTCCGGCCCGAACACGCAAGTCATCGCATTTGCCGGCAAAAAGATGCGCATCTTCGGCGAAACGTTGGACAACGGACTGGGAAACATCCTCGACAAGTTCGCGCGCGACGCAGGGTTGGGATTTCCGGGCGGACCCAAGATCGAGCAGCTTGCCAAAAAATCAAATACGCTCATCGAGCTTCCGTACGTCGTGAAAGGCATGGACGTCTCCTTTGCCGGCATGCTCACCAAAGCACAACAGTTGCTCGCGAAAGGAGAAAAGGTCGAAGACTTATGCTACTCGCTCCAAGAAACCAGCTTCGCGATGCTCGCGGAAGTGACCGAGCGAGCGCTCGCGCATTGTGATAAGAAAGAAGTGCTATTAATCGGAGGCGTTGCCGCAAACCAACGATTATGCCGAATGCTTGACGACATGTGCAACGCGAGAAAAGCCATCTTCAAAGCCGTTCCATTAGCATACTCAGGCGACCAAGGCGTCATGATCGCGTGGCAAGGCTGGATTGAGCACGAACACGGCGCCACGAACAAAACAACCGACATAGAGCCCCACGAACGCGTCGATGAGATCAAAGTAACCTGGCGCTAGAGTTCTATCAGACGCAATCCCTTGACCCGCCTGAAACTCTTGTCGAATGACACCAACGTCGCGTCCTGCGCAAGACAGATGCCCGCAATCATCGCGTCCGTTGACGAAAGCGGAGCGTTTTTCAGCGCCTGCTGGATTTTCGCGCCGTGTCGCGCGGCGTTCTCGTCATGAGAAATAATCTGCATGCCCCGCAACATCGCGTCATAGATATTCGTAAGGCGTTCAGGAACGCCGACCAAGATCTCATGCATGCTCACGCTCGTTGTTGCCGCGGGAGCCTCCCCAATCGTCTTCATGACCGCCCGCGCACGGGGAGCATCATGCGCGACATCAATTATTACGTCTGAATCGAGCACGTACACGCGCAACCCTCCGTTCCATGCTTTCATCAAGATTCTTGCGCCAATCAGCCATTCGTGCTTTCGTCTCCGCGAATTCCTTGCCCGTCATCTTGACCGCGCCGACAAGGTCGCGGACGAGCAGTTTCCGGCCGTACGTCCGGCGCAATAATGCGCTGAAACTTTCGCCAGGAAGTTTTGCGCGGCCCGCGAGCGCGTACGCGTCGTCCGCCACCGTCATCGTCTTGAAGCCCATGCCATGTTTATGTTTAAACATATATTTAAAGGTTGCGCCGGAACAGAAGCAAACATTTAAATAAACACTTTCGCGCGCTGCCGTATGCGCACACAAAAGAGGTTTGTGCTCCTTCTGTTCACGTTGCTCTTCATCGCGGCCTGCCAACCAGGCGATGAGCTCTCCTTGGACCAGGCAGGCTTGCTCGTCTATAATCAAGTCATCATGGCAAGCCCGAACAAAGACGCGCTGATGCTGTATCCCTGGCCCGAAAAGCTCGACGCCGGCGACAAGGTGTTCAGCGCATTCGGCACCGAAATCGCGTTCAAGGTCGAAAGCCCCAGCTGGTTCTTCTGGATTGACGACGAACCCGGCGCGCGGTTCGAGCACAAAAACCGGCTCGTGCTCGTCGACGCCCGCACGTCAAACGTGCGGATCGCCGAAAGCGGGTTCTGGCCCTTCGTCAACCAGTACAGCATGTGGGACGGGAATACGCAGAAGACCACCGTGCCGCCCATCACCGGCAACATCGTCCTTTCCCACAGCGCGCGAGCTGCCATTCCCACGATCAAAATCACCGGCCTGGACATCGCGGGCACGGGACCGTCACTGGCGCAGGATTGCCCGTGCACCAACCCCAAGAAGTACGCGCTCGTCATCTCAGGCGAGGACGAGCCGAGCAACGGATTCACGGCAGACGCCACAAACATGGCCAACCAGCTCGCAAGCGACGGCTATGAAGTCACCACGCTCCTGCCCATGACGGGAAGCACCCCGCTCAGCGCAGTCACCGGACAGGACATCGCAGGAGTTGGCGGGAGCAAGGCAAACCCCTCAACGCCCGCGAACATCAAGGCGCAAATCGCAATCCTCGCCGGAAAGGCACGCTCCTGCGACGAGATCCTCATCTACATCTCGACGCACGGCACGCGGACGAACTGCGACCGGCTCAAGGCGCTCTTCTCCGGCAACCACCCGAACGGCGTGTCCGTCGACCTCATGTCCGGCATCGCGGAAGGCACGCGCGACATCGGAGGCGTCGCCGAAAGCAAGATCGACGGCCAACTCTGCCTCAAGGCAGACCCGCCGTTGCGCGTGAAGTACGCCCCGACAGGCCTGACCGCGCGCGACATCGCGGGCCTCGGGGAAAGCTTGACGGGAATCAGACTACCCGCTGCCAACGAGCGCGTCGTCGGCAACCCCGATGGCGGATTCATCGGCATGGACGACATCAACGCAGCGTTAGAAGGAATGTATAGCGGCAACGTCAACATCATCCTCGACAGCTGTTATTCCGGCGCGGCAACGGACGCGCTCGCAGGAGACGGCAGGACCGTCATCACCTCAACTGATGCGTACTCAACCGCAGGAGGCTCAAGCGATGGCGGACTGTTCACGAACGCATTGCTCGAAGGGCTGAAGAAAGGCCAAGGGCTCAAGGAAGCCACCGCGGGCGCGACGCCCGGCCTGGAAGCGGGAACATCAGGACTTGTGCAACACCCGCAATATTCACAAGGCAAACAAAAAACTCCGTGCCCCGACGTCCTACCCAAGCCAACCACTGACTGCTTCGAAAACTGGGTCTGCGACCCGTGGAGCGCGCAAGAATTTGGTCCGTGCATCAACGGCGTGATGACCGGCACGAAATCACGCGGCTGCGTCGAAAAGAACCATTGCGGTACGAGCGCGTTCCAGCCGCCCCTGACTGAAACCACAACCCAGCCGTGCGTCACCGACATCATCACCGGCTGCACTCCTGCCTGGAACTGCGGCGCCTGGAGTTCCTGGAGCACGTGCGCCAACGGACAGGAGACGCGCATGAAAACCTGCACGGACACCAACGGATGCCAATCAACAACCGGCAAGCCCGCCACGACCGAGTCGCGCGCTTGCGGCGACAACATCCCCTCATGCACTGAATCATGGACGTGCGGCGCCTGGAGTTCCTGGAGCACGTGCGAGAGCAGCACACAATCGCGGACGCGCACGTGCACCGACTCAAGCGCCTGCGGCACTTCGTATGACCGACCGGACACGTCAGAATCACAAAGCTGCGGACCGAGCTATCACGAGAAAGAGGCGTTCCTCGACGCGATTGCAGGCGGCAGCACGTCCATCGGCACCGGCACGAAGACCTTCAGCCTGAGCGCGGGTCAGAGCGCCGTCTACGTCTTCAACGTCGACCCCAGCAAGACCTATGAACAGGCAGTCACGGCATCGACCGGCGTCGCAATATCCACCCAGCAACGCTACGGCCCGCCGCAATTGACATACACCGACACCGCACCCGGCACGTTCACGTTCTCAGGCGGACCAGTCATGGAAGCGGGCGACCAGCAGCAAGTGTCCATTACGATAGGACCGGCCGACAGCGCGACGACAGGCCAGATAACGATGAGCGAAGAGTAGGACGATATTCGCGCCCCACGAGCGCGGCGACACCATCAACGTGGCGTTAATCCACGTGAAAGTCGTGCTCTTCTGACTTCGCGAACGCCGCATACATCAGCGTGAAGAAACCTGCCGCGAGCACGAGGTGCGCAAGCCACCACAACACGTTCCAGGGCTTACCCAGCAGGAAAAGCAGCGACGATGACGCGAGGAACGCGGCCACGAGCAGAGTCAACGAACCCATCATGTTCTTGTGGTTCGACCAGGCGTGCAGCAATGGCAGCATGATTACCAGTGTCAACAGGCTCAACAACTCGAAGAACTTGACTTCGGAAATTGTGAGCGTCAACGATGTGGCAATCACGAACGTGACCACTGAAAGCAGAAGCGACAGCCCGACGACAAGCCACAAGCCCATCTTGCGCTCAACCGCGAACGGGTTGGCCAACAGCGCGATTGACACGCACCACGCGAACACGAGCCGCGACACCGGACCGTAGATGAGGAACAGGCCGAGGTTGGGGCTCATCGTGAACAGGCCGTGGAACGCGTAGATGACGCCGAACGACACGTAGCCCCACGACAGCCACCGGAAGAAGCTGTTGTGCGATGAGATATACGCCGTGCGAGCAGCGATGCCCAACAGCACGCTGACCACACAAGCGCTCAATATCACGACCATGTGCACCGACTCCAGCTTATAGACATCAGTGACTGAAACACCACGCCACAACGCGAAGAACAAGATGACCGGAATCAGCGCGATTGACCCAATCATCAGCGCACGGAACAACGGCAGGAGACGCATGCCTGCCCCGTGGCACGCTCACTATTTAAACTTAGTTGTGGGAACAAACCAATAAGTTTTTAAGGATTGTATATTAAAACGACTGACATGAGAGGTGCGAGAAAAAAAAGTCCGCTAATGGCAAGGATAGACATGGCCGCGCTCCACAAGAAGATTGAAAAGAGCGCGTCACCATTGCAGGCCGAGATTAAAAAACAACGCAAGCACCTGTTGCCAATACTGAAAACAACGGAAACGCAAAAACGCCACACCGGCACCTTTCTTACGACAGGCATTCCCGGATTCGACGACCTGTTCGAACACGGCATCCCGAAGGGCAACACCGTCATCATCGCCGGAGGCACCGGCTCGGGCAAGACCATCTTCTGCCTCCAGACACTCATCAACCACGCGCGCAAGGGCGAAAAATGCCTGTACATGAGTTTTGAGGAATCCGAAACGCGGCTCATCAAGCACATGGAGGACTTCGGCTGGGATCCCCAACCGCTGATCAAGAAAGGCACCCTGCTCGTGCGCCGGTTCAACCCCTTCGAAATCACGCGGAGCGTCGACGCGCTCCTTCTGAAGGCGAAAGGCGAACTGCTCATCGACATCGAACCCATCATCTTCCCGGACGGATTCATCCCAGAAGTCATCGTGCTCGATTCGCTCACGGCCATCGCGTCCGCGTTCACGGACAAAGAGGACAGTTACCGCATCTACATCGAACAGCTGTTCAGGTTCTTCGAACAACTGAATGCAACTGCATTCCTCGTCACCGAGACCGAACAGGTGCCGAAGATCTTCAGCGCGTCCGGTGTCGAGGAGTTCCTCGCCGACGGTGTCATCGTGCTGTACGCAATCAAGCACGGCAACACGCGCGAGAACGCCGTTGAAGTGTTGAAGATGCGCGGCGAGAAGCACCAGAAAAAGATTGTCGCAATGCAGATCAGCGACAAGGGCATCACCGTCTACCCCGAACAGGAAGTGTTCAATAGCGTCGAGAAGAATGACGCATAAACAAAGGCAAGGGAACAAAGAAATGAGAAGTTTTTTGGAACTGGCGAAAGCGCGGAAAACAACCTATGAGTTCTCAACCGAGTCCGTCGACGGACGCAATCTCGCGCTCATCCTTGAGGCCGGACGCTGGGCGCCGAGCTGTACGAACACGCAGCCCTGGAGCTTCATCGTCATCAAGAACAGGGAACACATTGAAAGGCTCATGCAGACCGCGAACTACGGCGATTTCCACGGCACACCCCATCTGATGGTCGCGCTCGTGCTGCGCGCCGAGTTATGCCTCGGAAAGCATCGGGTCTGCTTCCGCAGCAAGGCATCAGGCACATACGACTCGTACATGAGCGTCGCGATGGCAGGTCTGCAGATGCTGTTGCAGGCGGAAGAGGCGCACATCGACAGCTGCCTCCTCACTCCCGACCCGGCAAAGGTCAAAAGACTGCTCCACATAAAACAGGAAGACGCCGTCCCCCTGCTCATCGGATTCGGCCACATGAAACCCGGCAGTTTCCAGAAAAAACGGGAACGCCGGCCGTTGAAGGATCAACTGTACCATGAATATTTCGGCAAGAACTGACCCATGCCGACAAAAACCAATTTCCTGGATCTGGCAAAAACGAGGAAAACGACCTATGAATACGAACGAAAGGATGTCAGCGATGCCGACATCGGCAAGGTCATCGAAGCAGGACGTTGGGCGCCGAGCTGCTCCAACAGCCAGCCCTGGCGCTTCATCATCGTCCGTAACCGGAAGACCATCACGGCACTCATCGACTCATCATCCTATGGAGGATTCCACACGAACCCCCCTGTGCTCATCGCGGTCGCGCTCGAACCCGACTGCGTGAGCGAAGACGAGCACCGTTGCGTGAAGAACAACAAGCTCGGAAAGACCGAGAGCATGCTCTGCATCGGCATGGCTGCCCTAAGCCTCGTGTTCGAGGCTCATGATCTTGGCCTGAGCTCAGCCATCATCACGCCGAACATCGACACGGCAGCGCGATGGCTCAGAACGAAGAAAGGGCAACCAGTCCCGCTGTTCGTCGCACTCGGTCACGAACGGAAGGGCACATTCCAGAAAAAACGGGAACGCAAGAAAATGCAAGAATTAATATCCTACGAACGGTATGGTCACCACCATGAAAGGCGCTGAACTCAAGCTCAAAGTCGCAAGCGCGATGCGGCAAATCAAGAACCGCAAGGGCATCTACCTATTCATTTCTCCTGCCGCGGACTACAACACCATAAACATAAACATCATCAAGACAATGGTCACAAAGTGGAGGACGCATGGGATCTATGTCACGCTCAACAAACCCTATCCTGAACTGCTTAAAAACCTGAAGGCAGAGAAGATAAAGCCCGAAACCATGTACTTCATCGACGGCGTCAGCAAGGGCGCGCAGAAGATTGTGGCAACCAACTGCACCTATCTTGAGAGCGCGAACTCCCTGACAGAGCTGTCCCTTGCGATAACCGCGGCGGCGAACACCGGAAAGTTCAAGTTCCTGTTCTTTGATTCCTTGAGCACGCTGTTGATTTACAACGACATCAAGACGACTGAGAAGTTCTCATATTACCTGCTCAGCAAGCTGAAGAACTATGACCTCTGCGGCGTCATCATCTCGCTTGATGAGGAGAACTCAAACAAACTCCTCCCCGTCATCTCGCAGTTCTGCGACGGCAGCTTCGAAATCAAGTGAACAGCAATAAATTTATATAGCGACAGCGTCCCACTCAGGAAAGGAAAAAGATGGCACTGATAAACATCTACTGGGTCTACACATTCTTGACGTTGGGCGTGATTATCCTCATCGCCAATGCCTATGCCCTGAAGCATCTCTGGGGCACCGCATTCAAGGGATTCCTCATCAGAATCACCGTCGCGAACCTCATCCTGAACTTTGGCATCATCATCCACACCTATATGTTCATCGGCGGCGACGCGCTCACTGAGGACCTGAAGGTCTACGGCTTCGTCGGAAGCCACGTGCTCATCATGATCGGCGTCCTGCTGTTGGCATTCAGCGGCATGAACAAGGTAGCAAAAGAAGTGGGGTTCGCCTAACATGGTCGCCGAAGCCGCGCACATCTTCATCGTCCAGATTTCCGCGCTCATTGCGCTCATCCTTTCGCTCATCTCCTCAATCGTCATCGGGAAGGCGCTGGCGCGCTTCACGCCGGGCGAAATCAAGACGTCAATAAGCCTTATCCTGAGCACGATTGTCATCCTCACGGTCGCGCTCGTGTTCATGTTCTCGTACCATTACTGGGACATCCAATGGACCGAGGACGCTTGGCATGTTGGCGCGATGGTCTCACTCCTTTTCGGAACCATTGCGTCCGTCTATCTGGCATCAGTCACGAAGAAATACTGATTTCTGCGACACCTTCAGAGTACCCCAATCATCCACTGAACAAAATTCCCCGCACGCGTTTCTTCGACATAAGTGCGAATATAAGTAGATAATATTCATTATTAACATAAGTTACTCATGTTCATATCCAATATAGGAAGATTTATAAATAAAAAACCGATTTTCCGGGTCAGATGACCAATAGAGGAGTGGACAATTCAGTTCTGAAGCTGCTGCACGACTCAGCCAAGCCACTCTCGACATTGGACATCGCGAACAAACTGCACTTTGCCTGGCATACCGTGGACAGGCACTGCCTCAAGCTCCAGCTCAAACAGAAGATCGACTGCTTCACCATCGGCAAAGCAACCGCGTGGTACGAAAAAAGATGAAAATGGACCCCCGCGCCAGAATAGGAACGATAGGAGTGTTCGTCCTACTGATGTTCGTCCTGGCGAGCCTGAGCTTGGCAGATACACCGACCGAAAACGCCACAACTACGACGGACGAGCCGAACACGACCGTCGATATTCCTGCCGACGGCATGATTATTCCTGTTGATGCGCCAGGCATAACGCCGCCCGACATCACAATACCTGACATCACTCCAATAGACAACGCGAGCAGCGCATCGACAAGCGCCTTCGAGCTCAAGGACAAACACGGAAAC
>JACQNB010000043.1 GCA_016203265.1 Candidatus Woesearchaeota archaeon
ACCATCAACGAGAAGGAAGATGTCGCCGGCAGCAAGATGGTGAAGGCGCTCGAATTCCTGAAGCGCGAACTCACAAACAATGATTTCACAATGAGTGACGCGTGGTGGGAGTGGGACAGGCAAAAGCACGCGTTCCTCTTCTTGGCCACGAAAGAAAAGTCGCTCCCGACGACACTGTTGCGCAAGGGCCCGCCGAAAACGATGGAACAAGACGCGAAGGCGTTCAAGAGGAAGTACAAGAACGCGAAAGTCGTCAGGGGCAAGCTCGTCGCGACGGTCAAACGGGCGTTCACCAAACCGGTTGACGTCGTCAAGCATGCGCTCAAGCACGACTATCTCAAGGACAAACTCGCGGGCATCCGATTGCTATGAATCCGTTGGACCTCATTTTTCACTTGGACAAGTATCTTGACTTGCTCATCACCACGTTCGGCGGCTGGACGTATGCGATTTTGTTCCTCATCATTTTCGCGGAAACAGGATTTGTCGCGGCCCCGTTCTTGCCCGGCGATTCGCTGCTGTTCGCGGCCGGCGCGTTCGCGACGCGCGGCGTGCTGAACTTTTGGCTGTTGGCATTCCTGATGGTCGCCGCGGCCATTCTCGGTGACACGGTCAATTACTGGATCGGCTATTCGCTCGGTCCCAAGATTTTCAAGAAGGAGCGCGGGTTCTTCTTCCGCCGGGAGCATCTGCACCGCACGCAGGCGTTCTTCCAGAAGTATGGCGCGAAGACAATCGTTATCGGCCGGTTCTTGCCCATCATCCGCACGTTCGCGCCGTTCGTGGCCGGCATCGGTAGGATGTCGTACGGCAAGTTCTTGGCGTACAACATTGTCGGCGGCATCATCTGGGCTGGCGGATTTACGGCGCTCGGCTACCTGTTCGGCAACATCCCGTTCATCAAGGACAACTTCACGTACGTGCTCATCATCATCATCCTGTTGTCGCTTCTTCCGGTGGTTTGGGAGTTGGTTTCTCACCATTGGCACAAGAAACAGTTGGCATATCCGCCTGTCCAGTAGAGCACCACAATGCATTTAACGGACGGTTTTTCTGACGCGGTATGCAGGACGTGTTCAAGCGGTTGACCAAGCATCTGGAGCCTGACACGAGCGTTCCGACGGCCGTGATGCTCGGCAAGGAGGGTTACGCGACCGTGCCGTTCGCGCTTGAGCACTTTCATGCGATTGAGCCTGCCGCTCCAGGCACCATCGCGTTCATCGATGGCGGCAACGCAGAACTTTCTTCGGGAGCGAATTTTTCGTTGCACTTCATCCGCACGGCTGCCGTCATCGGTAAAAAAATAATCCAAGAAGAGGCGTTCTGTTTGGTGCGTGCGATTCAAGAGAACGGCACATTGGTCTACCGCACCGAACTCTTGGGCATCGAGGGCATTCGGCTTCCCACGATCGATGTGTACGAGCCGTCGCTCGCGGAAGGCAACCATCGCGTGCAGCCGTCACGAGTGGCAGAACTCGCGCGCACGCTCGCTGAACTGCGTCTTGCCGCGTGGGTGATGCCGGAACTGCCGAAAGGCGCATTTTTGGTGCGCGACGGCGATTTGCACGGGCACACCATCTATGAACAGAACGCGTTGCGTGAACTGTACGAACGCGCCAGAATGCAAGGCGTCACGGTCGCCGGCGTGAGCAAGACCAGCACGTTGCTGATGGACACGGGTCACGGCGCGCTGGCCTACTTGCTGGCGAAAGGTCCGAGCACCGCGTGGCTCTATCATCCGATCGCCTCGAGCACGCGGCCGGATCATCAGGCAAGCGTGGGTGTCGCCAAACTGCACGCGCGCGCAAACCACGCATTCAGGATTGACATTCATGATGAACACCTTCCGTTTCTCAACGCATTGCTTGCCCAGCTCGCCGTTGAAAGCCAGGACGCGGCCTTCTTGGGCTATCCGTATGGGTTGACCGAGGCAGACCGGTATGCGCGCGTCTCAGAGGATGAACGCCAGTTGTTGCGCGCCAAGATTGAGGTGTTCTTCGGCCAATTGAAGGCCCAAGAAGCGTCCCAGAACGCGCATGATGCCCTGAACAAGGCAGTTTAGCACTCGCTAGGAGTGATAAACACTTTTATAGCATTCGTCCCAAAGCACACCCAGTGCGTGTCACGCACAAAAAGGAGGCTTATCCATGGATGCGAAAATCGGACATTGGGCGTTCATCGTGGGCATCTTGCTCGCCATCATCGCGGGCCTGGTTCCCCAACTGCAGACCTCCACGATTACCTGGATCCTTGTGATTCTGGGACTTGTGGTCGGATTGCTGAACATCTCGGCGAAGGAAACGACTGAGTTCCTCGTCGCAGTGATTGCGTTGTTGATCGTGGGCAGTGCCGGGGCAATCCCCGCGCTCGGCGGCATCGTGTTGGCCATCTTGGCGAACATCGTTGCGCTGTCTGCCCCGGCTGCGTTGATCGTGGCATTGAAGGCAATCTACGGCTTGGCCGCAGAGTAAAACTGCTTTTTGTTTTCTTTTTTTGTTATTCTTGTGTCCATAAAGCATAAAAAGGGATTCTGAATCGGACGTGCTTGAGTGAAGATGCGAACGTACGACAGACGACTGGTGACGAAGAACGTTGCTTTGTCAAGGATTTCGTTCAGAAAAGTGCTGTTCTTCCTTATACTCCTGGCGTTCGCGTTGAGCTTCTTGCGCTGAAACGGCCGGGAGTGAGTGTTTTCTGGGCGCGTTCTGCAAGGCGCGTGTAGAAGTCGCAAGGATTCATTTCCTGGGCGCGGCACATGGAGATATGCGCGCGATAGGAGCGGGTATCGAGGTTCAGGTCGCCGTACGCGAGGCGTATGCCGAGGTCGGGGTCCCCGTCACGATAGGCAGACAGCGCTGCGGCGATGCGCAATTCGGGATGGTTGATGAATTCATGGTCTTTGGTGAGAACGAACTTGTTCTGCCAGCGCAGGACATCAAAGACGCTTTTTGGTTCGAGAACAATCGTGGTGAGGTCAATGCATTGCGTCTCATCACTTGCCATGCGGGCAGGAATAAAGAATTATTCTTAAACCTTTCTCCCGCAACGTTTAAATAGACACGAGCGCGTTTTCGTGCTGAAAAAGATGGTGCCCGACGAACAGTTGATTCTCTGGTTTGATGAGCTTTCCATTGATGACATCCCGCTCGTGGGCGGCAAGAACGCGTCCTTGGGCGAGATGTACCGGGTATTGACGCCGAAGGGCGTGCGCATCCCGAACGGGTTCGCCATCACGGCTGCCGCGTACCGATTCTTCCTGTATCAGGCCGGCATTGGCGAGCAGATGAAGAGCATCCTGAAGGGGTTGGATGTGCACAACATGCGCCAGCTTGCCGAGCGCGGAAGGAAGGTGCGCGAGCTCATCCAGCACGCAGAATTCCCGGACGAATTACACACGGCGATCGCCGAAGCGTATCACGAGTTGTGTAAGGAGTACGGCGCCAACACGGACGTCGCCGTGCGCAGTTCTGCCACTGCTGAAGACTTGCCGGACGCGAGCTTCGCGGGCCAGCAGGAGACGTTCCTGAACATCCGTGGCGTTGACGACCTGATGGAGGCCTGCCGGCGCTGCTTTTCGAGCCTGTTCACCAACCGTGCCATCGCGTACCGTGAAGAGAAAAAGTTCGACCATTTCAAGGTGTACTTGAGCATCGGCGTGCAGAAGATGGTGCGTTCCGACCGCGCCTGCTCGGGCGTATTGTTCACGTTGGACACGGAGACCGGCTTTTCCGATGTCGTGTTCGTCACCTCGAGTTACGGATTGGGCGAGAACATCGTGCAGGGTGCCGTGAATCCTGACGAGTATTTCGTGCACAAGCAGACGTTGAAGCAAGGTTATCGGCCGATTATCAAGAAAGTGCTCGGCGAAAAGAGCATCAAGATGATTTACACGGACGAGGGAACGAAGACCACGAAGAACGTGGACACGCCGCTCAACGACCGCAAGAAGTTTTCGTTGACTGATGATGAGGTGCTTGAGCTGGCGAGCTGGGGCTGCATCATCGAGGATCACTACACGCACAAGAAGAAGCATTGGAGCCCGATGGACATCGAGTGGGCAAAGGATGGCATCACGGACAAGCTGTTCATCGTGCAAGCTCGCCCCGAGACCGTGCAGAGCCGCAAGAACAGGAGCATCATCGAAGAGTATGTGCTCAAGCAGAAGGGTGCGCTTCTGTGTAATGGCAAGAGCGTCGGCAGTAAGATTGCCGCGAGCGTCGCGCAAGTCATCAAGGACGCGAAAGACATCGAGAAGTTCACACCGGGAAACATTCTTGTGACTGAAATGACCGATCCTGACTGGGTGCCCATCATGCGCGTGGCGAAAGCCATCGTGACGAATAGGGGAGGAAGGACGTGTCATGCCGCCATCGTTTCCCGCGAGCTCGGCATTCCGTGCGTCGTGGGAACGAATGATGCGACCGAGAAGATCAAGCAAGGTCAGAAGGTCACGGTCTCGTGCGCTGAAGGCGAGGACGGCAACGTGTACGCGGGCTTGCTGAAGTTCGAAAAGCATGTTATGGACGCAAGCAGGCTTGCCAAACCCAAAACGAAAATCATGATGAACGTCGGCAACCCGGACGAGGCGTTCGAGCTGAGCTTCATCCCGAACGATGGTGTTGGGCTTGCCCGCGAGGAGTTCATCATCAACAACAGCATCAAGATCCATCCGATGGCGTTGCTGCATTTCAACAAGCTGGACGCGAACGTGAAGGCGCAGATCGAGCTGTTGACGCGCGGTTATGCGGACAAGGCGCAGTTCTTCGTCGACAAATTGGCCGAGGGCGTCGCCACGATCGCGGCTGCCTTCTATCCGAAGGATGTCATCGTGCGCATGAGCGACTTCAAGTCGAATGAGTACGCAGGACTCATTGGCGGTTCGCACTTTGAGCCGAAGGAAGACAACCCGATGATCGGCTGGCGCGGGGCTTCACGCTATTACAAGCCCGGCTACGAGGAAGGTTTCGCGCTTGAGTGCAAGGCCATGAAGAAAGTGCGTGACGAGATGGGATTGACCAATGTCAAAATCATGATTCCGTTCTGTCGCACAATCACGGAAGGGCGCAATGTGCTTTCGGTCATGGCCAAGCATGGGCTCGTCCGCCACAAAAACGGCCTGGAAGTCTACGTGATGTGCGAAATCCCGAGCAACGTGATTTTGGCGGACCGTTTCTGCGAACTGTTCGACGGGTTCAGCATCGGCTCGAATGACCTGACGCAGTTGACGCTCGGCGTGGATCGTGATTCTGAGCTCGTGGCTGACGTGTATGATGAGCGCAATGATGCCGTGAAGACGCTGATCGCGCATGCCATCAAGGTGTGCAAGGGTAAGCACCGCAAGATCGGGATTTGCGGTCAGGCTCCGTCTGACTATCCTGAATTCGCGCAATTCCTCGTGAAGCACGGCATCGACAGCATTTCGCTGAACCCTGACAGCGTGATGCGCACCATTCCCAAGATTCTGCAGATGGAACGCTGATGGAACTTGATTCGTTGTTCGAACGGGAGAAAGACCTTTCTGCGCACGTCAAGGACGTCGGCGTGACGCTGTTGGACATTTCTGATTCAGTCAAGGACAAATTGTCGCAGCAGGACCAGAATGATGTCAAGGATGCGTTGATTACGCTTCGGATGAACTGTGACGCGATGCGGGAAGACATCGGCAACGCCGAGGGGATGCTGAAGAAGATCAAGACGACCATGGTTGAAGTGCGCGGCGTCAACATCGACGTGAAAGAGACAAGAAAACAGTTGGCGGATGTCAAGGTGGCGTTGGAACGTCTGCGCAAGAATGCGGAAGAGTTTCTTTCCGCTCGGGACCGAGCATTGGTGTTCAAGGAGATGAACAATGAGTACGGTACCGTATTGTCAGGCATTACCGAATTGATTGCGGTTTAGGCTTCCACCACGACAATCTTTCTCGTCAACGAATGGTGCACGTAGTTCGTGAATTCGCCGATGACGGTGAGCTTGGCTTTCCGGATGAGCGTGAGATGGTTGACGAAGTGCGGAAACACGATGACGGCGCGTTTTTGCAGTAATTTCTTCAATTTCAACAAGAATGCCGAATAGAGCTTGTTCAAGTCCTGTTTTTTGGTGTTCCTGCCGTAGGGGAAGTCCGTGACGACGTAGTCCATCGATTTCGTGAGCTTGGTCGCGTCTTGCAATGAGAGTTTCGCGCGCAACTGGTAGGATTCGAAGTTTTCTTTTGCTTTCGCGATCATGTCGGGGTCGTTGTCCGAGCCGATGGCGTGCAGTCCTGCATGTGCTGCCTCGATGAGGATGCCGCCGGCGCCGCAGAACGGGTCGGTGATGGCGCCTTTCCACGCGCCCGTGAGATTGACTAACGCTCGCGCCAATCTCGGCTGCATGCCGGACGGGTGTTTTGCCGGTCTGAGATGCGGTCTGCGTTCGAAGAACGGTTTGGGGTCGATGGTCGCGATTCTCTTGCCCGCGATCACGAACGTGCCGTTGAAGAAGAGCTCGAAGTGCGTGGCTGGCTTTTCGAGATTGACTTTCGGATGCTTGAGCTTGCGCCAGATGATGCCCGCCAATCGTTGCGGCGGGATAGGAGCATGGATGTCGAGCTTGAAGTTGGTCTGGTAGTGCTTCTGCCAGTCGAACGCTTCCATCTGGCCTTCCAGTTCGGTCACGTGGCAGGCGAACAGGAACTCATGCACGGAATGCGACATCGCCAATCGTTCATGGTAAGGCTTCTCGTCAGCGTCAATCAGCAGGATGTCCCCGAAACGCGTGGCTTGCGACGGATTGGCGAGCGCGAGCACTTCGGCTGTCGCGAGCGCAAGGTCGGACTGTAATAACCAGAAGAACTGTTTCATCTAGTGTTTCTTCAGGTCGCTCTTGGCCCACTTATTGATGAACCACAGCACGACGAAGAACACGACGACCATCAGCGTGAAGCCGATCTTGCTGCGCGCGTAGTCCCAATAGCTCACGGTCGCGCCGAAGGCCGTGATGACCGCGCCGAAGAACAGCCCGATCCTGACGACTTCCATCCACGGCACGAACAGCGCTATCAACAGAATCAGGAGATTGAATCCGATGATGCCGGCGTACTTGTTGCCGTTGTATTCGGCTCGCGCGTCGTTCCAGACTTTCTCTTCCGCGCGCATGCGGGCGTTGCATTCGTTCTGTTCGTCCGTGAGCGTGCGTTGTTCGTCAACCGTGAGCTTTTCGGGCGCGTACGGATAGCAGTTTTCGGTCGGCTGGAACCACGAATCAGTGCCCGTGTATTTCGGGAAGAACACGTTCGAGCCCAAAAAGACCATGGGAACGTACAGCAATGCGATGACGAGCACGTACAAGAGTTTTTTCCAGTCCATACGTTTTCTAAAGCATTTGCTGTTTATAAGCGTTTTGCAACGAACCGATTTGTTTTCAATATAGAGAAACAAATTTAAATCACTGAATCCGTTTTCGTCGCTATGCC
>JACQNB010000038.1 GCA_016203265.1 Candidatus Woesearchaeota archaeon
CTCACATTCTACCCCATCTGCCAGCAACAGGACGTCGGCAGTCTTGAAGTGCTGTTCAACAACCAGCGCGTGTCAGCGAGCACGCCCGACTGCGAGAGCGTCAACCGCATCGAGCTCGAACCGAGCACGCTGATTGCGGGCCGGAACACCGTGTCCTTCTCCATCACGAAGGGAGCGTACCGCTTGGAACAAATCAAGGTCAAGACGGAAACCGAGGCATCACCGAGCTTCATCGACTACTTCGACGTCAACGCGACCACGTACGACTCCATTGTCGACAATGAAAAGGACATCACGCTCAAGATCACGTTCGTGGATGACGATGAAGACAAGCGCGCCGAGCTCAACATCAACGGCAAGCGCGACTTCATCGACCAGCGCACGGCCGTGTATGAACGCAACCTCAACAGCTACATCGTCGAGGACAACAACTATCTCGAGCTCATCCCGAAGTCGACCTTGAACATCGCAAAGCTCGAGGTCATCCTCGAGTAAGACGATGGCCACTGACCGCGCATCTGAATCTGCGCCTCCTTTTCGACTTGTTTTCATCCTTGCGATTCTGTTTCATTTGCTCGATATCTTTTTCGGACGATTATCAACGAATCCGCTGATACCGCCCGTCATATTCTTTGCACTTTATGTCCTTCTCGCGATGTTAACGTGGCTGAAGATGCGCGGCACTCAGGGAGGAAAGCAGTTCACGACAAAAGACTCCTTGCAATTACTCGGAGCGTACATCGGTATCTCCATTGCGGCATACTTCATTCCGGTGCTGGCAAACTCACTCGGCAAAGCGTGGGTAACGACGATTTCTCCTGTTGTGGTCGGCAGTATCGTACTGTTCGCACCCCTCTGGGTGCTCTATTGGGGCTTTGTCGGTGGAGAACCCGCCATCGGCAAAGGACTTTCCACGCTTTTTTCCATTTACATCATCGTCTGGTTCATCTGGGTTTTGTTAAGCGTATTGCCGGTCGTGCAACATTTGAGCGGCCCGTTCAATGCTGAAAGCTCCGCAGTCGTCAGCCCGAAAGAAGCACTACTCGGTGCATGGACAACCCTGAAAACAAATTATGACAAGATCACGAATGCAACCATTGAAGGAACGAAAAAACAGCTTAACGTTGCCACCGGCGACGCATTCACCGGAAAAGTAGACAATCAGGCCAAAGAGAAGCTCGGCATCGTCATGGGCGACATCAAGCTGACGCAGCAGAAATTCAGCACGCAGGACACGGTCGGCGTGTATGCCGCAATCACCGGTGAAGCGCTCGACGCGCCCCTGAAGCTCAAAGTCTCATGCACAAGCGAGACCGCGAAAAAGACCCCTGCCGTCACGCCAGACCCCAGCAAAGAAATCGATCTTGGCGCGCAAGAAAGCATCGACGTCGATTGCTCCTATCCCCCGGACAGTTTCGCCACCGGCACCGCAAGCATCACGCTCGGCGCGACCTTCAGCACCGAATCACTCGCCTACCTTAAAACGTATTTGATGGAAAAGGAACGGTTGCGCGATTTGCGCGACAACAAGATCGATCCATTCCAGCAGTATGGCATCACGGACCGGAATCCCGTCACCATCTACACGAGCGGACCGGTCAACATCGGCATGGGCTTCGGGACTCCGCCGTTGGGCATCAATCTGGAAGAAGACGAATTTGTCAGCACGCTCGGCATCACGCTCTCGAACGCCTGGGCAGGCAAGATTGACGCAATCGAACGCGTCGTGGTCGTCGTTCCTCGAGGATTCACCATCACTGAACTCACGGGCGAAGGCACCATCAAACCCCTATCCTGTCTTGAGCTTTCTCCCTTGAAAGACTGGTGCGACGATGAAGTCTCGACTGCCTACATCATCACGCCCGTGCTGACGAGCGCGATTGCCGCGAACAACGCCTACACAGTACGAGCACGCTTGCGCGCGCATCAACCAGATTATCCTCTATTGTTAGGTAACACGCCATTGAGCACGCGCTACTTCAAGGCAGCCGCGAGCTACACGTACACGCTTGAAAAATCTACGAACATCAATATTCTTGCGGCTGACGCTGGTGGCAGCACATCTGAATGTGGTACGGCAATGCTTGCGGAAGCTCCGAAGTTCACCCTTCTCAGCACTGAAACGACAATCAATGTCAAGACGACCGCGAAAACCGCGGCGGAAATCAAGTACTGCATCGGCGCAGACGTGGCATCCTGCGCGTCGCAAACCGTGTCCAGCCCCAATGCCGCCATCGAACACAGTTTCCATCTTGATGGGCTGACGCCAAACGCACGGTATGCGTACCAAATCAACCGTCTCTGTGGAGGACAACGCACGCAACTTGACGGCACGGACATCTCGGGCAAAGGCACCTTCACCACACCGGCAACCTCATGAAACCGCTCTTCCTCCTCGGATTCTGTCTATTGCTCGTCAGTTGCACGTTCGGCACCGGACCGCAGGACCTCAACCTGCGCACGGGAACCAAGAGCTTAAGCGTGGAATTCCTTGAACAAAGCCCTCCTCCGTTCGTGTTCCAGAACAGTCCGTTCTCGATGACGTTCGAGCTCGTGAATGAAGGCGCGGCTCCCATCGATGACGGCGTCATCAGCATCAACGCAGAACAGGATTTAGTCATCGTCCAAGGCGAACGCGTCCGGACATTCACGCTCGAAGGTAAACGCCCGGAAAACATCAAGGGAGACCAGACGCTCGAAAGCGTGCAGTTGCGCTCGAAAGCATTGCCGCCGCAGACGGAAATCGTGACCACACAGCTCGGCGCGACCTTCTGCTATCCGTATGCCACGCACGCGGAACTCACGACCTGCATCGACACCGACATCTTCAACCGCGCCGCGACAAAAGCCTGCAAGACGCAATCACAATCATTTTCCGGGCAAGGAGGTCCTGTTTCCGTGAGCAAAATCGAGCCTGCCCTGACCCCTCATGATGACGCCGGCAAGATTCGCGCCGAATATCTCATTACCGTACGCAATCTCGGCACAGGTCAAGTCTTCGACGCACTACAAAGCGCGCAAGCCTGCACGCCAGGCGAGACGCCTGACTGGAACAAAGTCGGAGTCATCGCATTCCTCGGCGACCAAAAGCTTACGTGCGCTCAAACCGTCACGCTGGAGAACAAGGAAACCACCTTACGGTGCGATGTTCCAGGTGGCATCGCAAAATCAGCAGGCACGTACACCACCACGCTCACCGTAGACCTGACGTACGGCTACACGTTCACGCTCACCAAGCCCGTCCAAATCAAAAGGTAGATTTAAATAAACTAAGGAGCACAATCCCCCTATGAAAAGAGGCATCCTGTTCGTCATTCTGGCACTCATCCTCATCAGCTGTTCAAACACGCGCACGAATGAGCCTCGCGAAAATTGGCGCACCGGCACGCAAGGTCTGCAGGTCACACTCCTGCCGAACCTTCCGCCCGCAAGACTTTATGACGACCAACCGTTGGAAGTCGTGCTTGACCTCGAAAACAGGGGCGCGACATCCGTCGGCAGTTCCAGCGACCGCATCTATCTCTCAGGGTTCGACCCGAACATCATCACCGGCATCCCGACGAACGGCCAACTCATCCCGCCGATGGAAGGCATCAGCGAATTCGGTCCAGGAGGCGTGGGCACGCTCTCGTTCAAAGGAGTCATCCGCGCGCTCGGCTTCCGGAACGTCGACAAGTACACCCCCCGTTTGCTCGTAACGACCTGTTATGATTACGAAACAACGGGCTCGGACAATGTCTGCATCGACCCCGATCCCTACACGAGCGCACGCACCGAAAAAGTCTGCACGCCTTCCAGTGCGAGCATGGGCGGCAGCCAAGGGGCTCCCGTGAGCGTTGGTCCGGTGCAAGTCGAAGCGAGCCCGGGCAGGACGCGATTCACCATCACCGTCACGAACGTCGGCAATGGCGATGTCTTCAAGCCAGGAGCCAACTACCTGAACAAGTGCAGTCCGTACGCGGACGAAGGACTCCAGTACACCGATGCTGACGCGGTCCAAGTGGTGGATGTGAGCGTTGCCGGCGTCAGCATACGTCCATCGTGCAAGCCTTTGGACAATGGGTTCTTGCGCCTGAACAACGGCCGAGGCACCATCTACTGTGAATTCAGCAACATCATTGGTTCATCCGCGTACACCACTCCCTTGACCGTCACGCTCGCATATGGTTACCGACAGAGCCTGACACGAGACTTAACGATTCTTCGTGTCACGTAGAAACCTTTAAATAACGCTTTGTCACATTTCTTGACGAAAGAGGCATGATGCAGAAACTAGCGTTCCTCAGCGTTCTATTGTTGCTTGCTGCATGCACCACAGGAAGTTCGTCCGGAGAACTGGAACAGTTCATCGGCGGCACCGTTGGAGTCACGGCCACGTTCGAACCCAACACGCCTCCTGCAGAAGCGTTCGATGGCGGTTATGCGCCGTTTGACGTTGTGGTTCGCCTCGAAAACAAAGGGGAGGAAACCGTCCAGGAAGGAGACACCACCGTACGCATCACCGGCGTGCTGGAGCCCGAATTCAACCTCAAGTCAGGCGATCTCACAAAGAAAGTCAATGAAGAGCTCACGGCCGTGCGCAAAGACGCAACGAACAAAGTGTTGTCCGGCAATCCCGTGTTTGTCGAATTCAAGAATTTCAACCACGTCAGCACCATCACCGGCAATGCTCTTGACTTTCCGCTGCGCGCGGACGTTTGTTACAAGTACGCAACGCACGCAAGCACGCTTCTGTGTTCGCGTTCCAACATTTTGAATCCTGAAGCCAATGGCATCTGCGAAATCTCGGGCGATAAACCAGTAGCAAATTCGGGTGCGCCTGTGCAAGTCGCGAATGTGAAGCAGACCGGCAGAAGCGCCAACAGCATCACGCTTTCTTTTGACATCACCCACGCAGGCACGGGTCGGGTATACCATGAAGCGACGGCCTGCGACAAGTCAGAACGCAAGTATGAAGACGCGGTCTTTGTCGAAGTCGAAACCAAGATTGCAGGCCTGAGCTGTTCACGCCTTGATGCGGCAGGCGAAGGCAAGGCAGCCGGCAGCATCAAGATGTTCGGTCCTACGACGACCGTGACGTGCACGCAGACGTTCGCACGCGCTACCGATGCCGTAGCACCCATCTCCATCACGCTCGGCTATGATTACGAAGAACGCGTCCAGACGACTGTGACGATCAAGCACGCAGGGGAATAATCAGACTTCTTTTGACGCCGCAACATGCGCAAGTAACGCTTCCAATTGCACGTATTCATCCGAACCTTCAACCATCCTGAACTCAATCTCGCCGCATTTGTCGATGAGATTGACCTTGGAGCGTCCCGGCACGTTCAGCTGCCACAATTCCTTCTGGAACTGCTTGATGATATCCAAACCCGAAAGGCCGTACTTGAGCATCGTATCCAGCAGCTTGGAGCGTGCCTCAACAAACTTGTTGCCCAACGCAAGCTCAAGGATTTCCTTGACTTCCTTCGGATGCGCGACGGATGCCATCGAAAACACGTCGTTCGCGTCAATCGTGCCGTCCGCGATAGCAGCACAGGCTTGGAATATGTTTTCCAAACGGCGGCAGTCGCCGCCTGAGACTTCGTAGAGCGCGTCTTTTGCTTCAGACGTGACGGTCATATTTTCGTTCTTGGCGATGACGTCGATGATGCCGAATACGTCTTCCTTCGGTAATGGCTGAAATCGAAATACGGCACAGCGTGATTGGATCGGATCAATGATTTTGCTTGAATAGTTGCAGCTCAGGATGAAGCGCGTGGTTTGCGTGTAGTTCTCCATCGTGCGCCGGAGAGCTTGCTGCGCATCCTTCGTGAGCGCGTCGCATTCGTCCAAATAAATGATTTTGAACGGCACGTCGCCAATAGCCCGCGTTCTCGCGAAATCCTTGACCTTGACACGCACGACATCAATGCCACGTTCATCAGAAGCGTTCAACTCAAGAAAGTTCTCACGCCAATGCTCACCAAAGAGCCTGCGCGCGATCACGAGACTCAAGGAAGTCTTACCCACGCCCGCAGGACCGGTGAAGAGCACGTGCGGCATGTTCTTCTGCTCGACAAACGCCTTAACCTTGCGGACGATTTCGGCCTGTCCGCGAATATCGGAGAAGTCCTTTGGTCGGTACTTTTCTGTCCAAATCGTTTGTTCGTCTGCCATAGCCCCCACTCTAACGCACGACAAGAGATATAAAAAGATTTAGAGAATCAAACGATGTCTTCTTCGGCCACGACAACGAAGTCGCCGGACGAGATGACCGCGCTGAACGGGATCAGGATGCTTCCTTCCTTGTCCTTCTCAAGCTCCAACTTGTCAACGTACGGCGTCGCGTTCTTGAGCACCAGATGAATCAGTTCGCCCGACTTGGTCTCGAACACGATGTCGCCGACCTCGCCAAAACGCTTGCCAGTCTTACTGACAACCGTCTTACCCATCACTGCTTTCGAGAATTTTCTGTCATCTTCAGCCATGTGCCACCATCCTTTGAATTGTTAGTATTATGGAATGGCGATACTTGGCTGCATATTTAAGCTTTGTGCTCGGCAAAAGGTTAATAAACGAACCTATGCGAAGCAGAAGCATGGTCAAGAACGTGACTGAACGGCTGGCGCTCGTGAAGCGCAATTTACAGGAAGTCATCGGTGAAGAAGACCTGCTGAAACTCCTGCAAGGCACCAAAACGCCTTCTGCCTACCTCGGAACGGCCATCACCGGCAAGCCCCACATCGGCTACTTTGTCTGGGGCGTCAAGATGCTCGACCTCCTCAAGGCAGGGTTCACCATCAAAGTCCTGCTGGCAGACGTGCACGGCGCTCTGGACAACACGCCATGGGATTTGTTGGAGAAACGTTACCACTACTACGAAAAAGTCATTGGCGGCATGTTCGAAACGCTCGGCGCGGACATGAAGAACGTCCAGTTCATCAAGGGCAGTTCGTTCCAGCTCAAAAAAGAATACGTGCTTGACCTGCTCAAGCTCGCGACCAACGTCACGGTGCACGACGCGACGAAGGCAGCATCGGACGTCGTCAAGCTCGGCGACAGCCCCAAACTCGCCGGCATCATTTATCCACTCATGCAAGCGCTTGACGAGGAATATCTTGGCGTCGACGTCCAATATGGAGGCATCGACCAACGCAAAATCCTCGTGTTCGCGCGCGAAAGCCTTCCCAAGCTCGGCTACAAGCCCCGCGTCGAAATCATGACGCCCTTGATTCCCGGATTGCAAGGAGCAGGCGCCAAGATGTCAGCTTCAGTCGCGCACTCAAAAATTGATTTGCTTGACGATGAAAAGACAGTGAAAGAGAAGCTCGACAAAGCCTACTGCCCCGCGGGCGAAATCGAAGGCAACGGCGTGCTTGCGTTCCTCAACTACGTGGTCATGGCGCAGAAAGAGCCGGACAAGAAAAAGTTCATCGTATCCCGCCCAGCAAAATTCGGCGGCGACCTCATGTACGACACGTACGCGGACATCGAAACAGATTTTGTCGCGAAGAAACTGCATCCTTTGGACTTGAAGAACGCAGTCGCAACCGAAATCAACGCGTTACTCGCGCCCATCCGCAAGAAGATGGCAAGCCAGCAGAAGCTCGTTTCCGAAGCCTACCCGAACATTTAAATACCTTCTCGGAGACGTTTCTTCGGGTTATGGCAACGAAAGAAGCACCGAACGACAAGCTTGATGCGGCCTTCTTCGACTACGTGAACAACGTGTCCGGCATCGAGGACGAGAACAAGGCATTGCGCGAACAGAACGGCCAACTTGAGCGCGAGCTCGAGAAGTTCCGGCGCGCACCCTTGATCGTCTGCGAAATCAAGGAACTCATCGGCAAGCAGACGCTCGTCCGGTTGCCGAACGGCAATGAATTCCTCGTCGAAATCAGCACGGACTGCGAACCCCTCAAACCAGGCGACAGCGTCGTCGCCGAACAGAAAAACCTCACCATCCTCCGCAAACTGTCCACCAGCAAAAAGTTCGACGTGGAACGCTTTGTCGTCATCGACAAGCCCAACCTTTCCTGGGACAAGGTCGGCGGGTTGAAAGAACAGGAGCGCGACATCCGCGAAGTCGTTGAATTGCCGCTGAAGAAGCCCGAATTGTTCCGCCAAGTCGGCATCAATCCGCCGCGCGGCATCCTCTTGCACGGTCCTCCGGGAACCGGGAA
>JACQNB010000040.1 GCA_016203265.1 Candidatus Woesearchaeota archaeon
CACGTTCATCATCGGCAACCTCACGCAAGGCCAGGTCTACCTCTTGAACATCACGGTGCAAGTGAACAACGTCAGCAACGGCACAGGCATCACGAACAACGCAAACATCACGTTCACCAACAGCACGGGAGCAGTCGTCACGCAAAACATTTCCATCAACACGACTGCGCTCGACGAGCCCGTCTACAACACCACCAACATCAGCGTGAGCAAGGGTGACGACGTCGATCCCATCAACATCAGCACGCTGCTCACGTACCACATCAACATTACGAGCACGGGAACGGGCATGGCATACAACATCACCGTGAACGAGAGTTACCCACCTGAAATAAGATTCCAGAACGCGACGCCCTCGCCCGTTTCAGGAACAAATCACAGCTTCCTCATCGGCAACCTCTCCAACGGCAGCGTGTTCCGGCTCAACATCACCGTGCTCACGCTCAACAGCACGAATGGCACCGTCATCAACAACACGGCCAACGTGAGCTTCGTGAACGAGACCGGATTCCGCACGAACGTGACGGACACCGAGAACACGACGGTTGAAAACATAAGCGTCGCGCCCGCACCAGCACCCGAGCCAAGCCCGACACCAAGCGCATCAGGCGGCGGAGGAGGTGGCGGCGGGGGCGGAGGATGTGTTGACGTCTGCGACATCGGAGAGAGCATCTGCACCTCGTCCGGAAGGTCTGTCTGCGCAAAGACCGGCGTCTGCACCGCATACGTCCCCTCGCCCTGCGCGTCAGGAGAGACCTGCTCCAAGGGAAGCTGCAATCCGTGCGAGGAAAGTTGGCTGTGCGACGACTGGAGCGCATGCGACGGCGGCGTGAAGACGCGCACGTGCGCTGACCTGAACGGCTGCAGCACCACGAAACTCGAACCGGAAACCGAACGCGCCTGCGAGTCTCCCATCAGTCTCATCAGCCTGCCCGCGCCGATCGTGAAGATGCTCGAGACGTTCAAGGCCGTGCCGTGGGAGAAACCCATCATCATCATCACGCTTATGATTGCGGCCATCACGATGCTGTTGGCACTCATCCTCGAGCACGAACTGCGCAAGCGTTACCTGAAGGCGCACTGGGTCTACTTCGCAGAAGCAGGCATACTTGTCGGGCTCACGTTCCTCACTACGGAAGCGAACATGCTCGCGCTGCGCGTGCTGATGCTCGTGTTTGCGGTCTCCTTCGCGGCGTTGTTCCTCAAAGAAGCCATCAAGCAGGCAAAAATAATGACGAAAGCGCGCCTCGCGCCGCGACCCGTGTTCGCGCCCGTGCCAAGAAGACCATCGCTCTTCCAGCATCTCGCAGGGATCATCAAACAAAAACGCAAGGCCTCGCACGAGGAGATTTTGACGACGCGCACCAAGCTCGAGGAACTGAACCAATCGCTGAAAGAGCTCAAACTGCAATTGAAGAGGAAGAAATGAACCCACGATTCATGATTGTCTTGCTGCTCCTTGCCGGCTGCAGTAACGTGATGTATGAAGCCTTACCGACCGAAGGCAACGGCCAATACCATTTCGAACATCCCGGCAAGCCTGCCGTGCTCGTCATCCATGGATTGACCGCAACGCCGTGGGAAGTCATCGGGCTTTCCGTCTATCTGACCGAGCACAACTTCACCGTGCTCACCCCCGTATTGGAAGGCCACGGTCGTCGTCCAGTCGACTTGGAGGCAGCCTCGTGGCAGGACTGGTACGGCAACGTGAATGACAGCTACGCGCGTCTTGCGGCAAAGGGCGTGCCGGTGTTCGTCATCGGCGTGTCCACCGGTGGCTCGTTGGCGCTGGAATTGGCAAAGGAACACGAGCTTGCGGGCTTGGTCACGGTCGGCGCGCCCGTCACCTTGTGGGACGAGCGCACGAAGTATATCTCGTGGCTCGCGCCGTTATGGAGATACACGTCGCGCGTCGTGCTGCCGGACGAGGTTGGGCATTATTATCCGGTCTGGCCGTCCAAGAGCATCAGCCAACTCGTCGCGCTGATCGATGCCTCCCTGGGAAGCGCGTCGCGCATCACCGAGCCAACGCTCATCATCCAGTCGAGGGACGACAAGACCGTCCGTCCGGAGAGCGCGCAACAGCTCTCAGACGCATTGGTCAACGCGCCGAACGAGATTTTCTGGGTCAACGGGACGAATCACGTCGTCATCCGCGAGGACACGGACGGCATCGTGTTCACGAAGATCATCTCCTTCCTGAACGAACATTCGTAACGCAAGCTTTAAAAAGCGTTTCCCGAATTGTCGACGTAGACATCATTGACCCTGTAGCTTAGCCTGGTTGAGCGCACGACTGATAATCGTGAGGTCCCGTGTTCGAATCACGGCGGGGTCATATGTACGACTTGGAGCTCGCGCGGGCAGTGCAGACGATCAAGGACAAGAAGGCGAAACTTGTCTGCATCCAGTTGCCCGAAGGGCTGAAGCCGGAAACGCAGCAGATCGTCAAGGAACTCGAATCGAAAACACACGCGCGCGTCATCACGTGGATGGGCTCGTGCTACGGCGCCTGCGACCTGCCGAATGTCGAAGAACTCGGTGTTGACCTCTTGATCCAATGGGGCCACAGCGCGTGGAGCCCTTGAACGCCATTTCTTGAGCGCGAGGCGTTCAAGCCCCTAAATTTATATAGACCTGATTTCTCGTAACCCTATGTTTTCCGCGATTCCCCTCTTGAGCGTGCTTGCCGCCCTCATCGTCGCCGGAGGCATCAAGTTCGTCGTGAATGGTCTCCAAGGCAAGTGGTCGTTGTGGAGCTTCAGCATGACCGGCGGCATGCCGAGCCAGCACACGGCCATCGTGAGCGCGCTCGCAACGAGCATCCTCATCACGGAAGGATTCTCGACCGGTTTCGCCATCTCCATTGCGCTTGCCGGCATCGTCATCCGCGACGCGTTCGGCATGCGTCGGAGCGTCGGCGAGGAAGGCCAGGCGCTCGCGAAGTTATTGAAGAAGAACCATGTCAAGCAGCAAATCCACATCGTGCCGGGGCATACGCCTCCGCAGGTGTTCTTCGGCGCATTGCTCGGCGTCGTCATCGCGCTCATCATAACATTTATATAACGCACAGTCGATAGAAATCAAAAAGAGGAAGCATGGCACTCGGCATCTACGATTACGTCTACGGCATCGCGCAATTGGCGGCCGGCTTTCTCGCCGTCATCGCGGGCTTCATCGCGCTCACGCTGTTCAAGTCGGCTCACGCAAGAAAGGACTTGCGCGCCTGGATTTATCTGCTGCCCGCGCTCGTGCTGTTCGTCATCGTCGAAATCATCGGGGCCTTGCACGCCTTTGGCGTACAGGTCGCGCCATACTGGACGCACATTCTGGTGAGCGTCATCCTCGGCTTCGTCATCATCGCGTTGGCGACGCAGATCCACGTCAACAAGGGGTGGAAGGAATGATGCTTGCGGACGCGTTAACGCTGGTAGCGCCGTTCTACAACCTCGCGCTCGTCATCGTGATGCTGTTCCTGTTCGGCAAGATGTTCACGACTGCGACGAAGAAAACGTTCCTCAAGCCCTGGTACGCGATCTTCGCGGCCGTCATCATCTTTATCATGGAGGAGGTCATCACGATTTTGCGTGCATCAGGACTCTTGGACATCACGCTCTACATCAACGGCTTCTTTGAGTTGGTCATCATCTCGCTCTTCATCTATACGTTGTTGCTGCAGAAGGAACACGTGTCGTAGCGTCAAAGAATTCTCTTGCGATTGCTCCCCCTGCCGGTTTTGGCGCAGAAAATTTGCAGTTGAGCGCGCAACTCCAGGCTCGCAAGGAACGGTGAAACAAGGGCACCCAACGTGAGCAAAAGCTTTTAAAGCGTTCCGAGAGAAACGCATTTCGTGCCCCCCTAGCTCAGCGGTTAGAGCGCGTGGCTGTTAGTAATGAAAGCAGTAACCACGAGGTCGCCAGTTCGAGTCTGGCGGGGGGCGTAAATTTATATAACCCTGACATTCTTGTTCCGCTATGAAAAAGGCGGTGTTGCTTCTCCTTATGGTGCTGGTTCTTGTCGCCTGCGGAAAGAGTGACATTCCAACGAACGAGACCAACACGACCGCGCTGAACAGCACTAACGCAACGATCGAAGAGGAAGCATTAGGCAGGCTCGTCATCGCGGTCACGGATGCACCGGTTGCAATGGCCGACCTGACCGAATTCACGCTCGGCATCAGCAACGTCGAACTCTATAATATGGAAAAGGATTCATGGAAAAAGATCGCGACGGCCAAGACTGAATTCGACATTGCGCTCTTGAAGGACACAGGATACGTCCTGTTGGATGTTGAAACCACTCCTGAAACGTTTGAACAGATCCGTTTCCGCATCGATGTCGAAGGCGTCTTCAAGGAAGAGAACAAGGACCTCGAACTGCCGTATAGCACGCTCACGCTACCAGCAAAAGTCACCATCACGGACAAGCAAACGTCGACCATTCTCATCGATTTCACGTTCGACGCCCTGGACCTGATTGGCCCGAGCATTTACTGGAAACCGACCATCCATATCGTGACGCGCAACAACGCGGACGTCACCGTTGACAACAAGCTCGTCACCATCACGAACGGCGACATCATCACGGACGAAACCAAGGGCTTCGAGGACCTGTTCACGCAAGAACAAATTACCAACCAGAAAGGCGATTGCGTCGAAGATTGCCAGGAAACATGCACGACGGCAGGCTCATCCTGCGGCGACGAATGCCAAGAAAAGGTCACGAACGGCTGCGAGACGGAAGACGAGGAGACATGCCGTGACGCGTGCACGCCCTACATCGCGCCGTGGGATTGCCGTGACGGCTGCCAGGAAGACACATCCGATGAATGCATTGACTATCTTGAGCCGCGTTGCACGTCCGACTGCGGCAACCAGACCGCGGACTGCAAGCTTGATTGTGACGTGAAATGTTGAGGTGAACTGATGAAAAAACTACTATTCATGTTGGCTCTATTGGCTTTGTTCATCGTGGCCTGTCAAGCGGCGCCGGTTCCTCCGGTCGCGGAATCGCCGAAAGAGATCGCAGCACCTGAAACGCCCGCCGTTGCTCCGCCAACCACGCCACCCATCATCGAGACGGCACCGGCCGACTGCAAGACAGACTGCATTGATTCCTGCACCGCGAACACGGACAAGGTCTGCGGCCAAGGCACGGACTGGTACGGCTGTCTCGACAATTGCGACGGGCTCTTGCGCCCGGAAGGCTGCAAAGCAGTCTGCTCGACCGAGTCCTACCAGGAATGCTCACCGGTGTTCCGAGGCGAATGCAAGCAGGAATGCGGGAAGAAGTGCCCCATAGCCTGATGCAGGCACAGGACATCCGCCGACGCTACGCATAAATACTTCTTGTTTTCTTTCTTCTTTCCATGCAGATTCCTGAAGTCACTCCTGATGCGACGCTGAACATCTGTCTTGACACGCTCAAGAAAGGAAAACAAGCACTCGTCTTCGTGAACACGAAGCGCGGCGCAGAAAAGGCAGCGGAAGACATCAGCAAGAAGACCAAGCTCGCGAATGCCGCCTTGACCCAATTGGCGGAAGAGTCATTGAAGGCGTTGTCCAAGCCGACCGTGCAGTGCGAGCGTCTCGCGCGCTGCTTGAAGGAAGGCGTCGCGTTCCACCATGCAGGCTTGCATGCAAAACAGAAAGAACTGATCGAAACGAACTTCCGCAACGGCACGGTCAAGATCATCGCGTGCACGCCGACGTTGGCGATGGGGCTTGACTTGCCTGCCTACCGGTGCGTCATCCGCGACCTGAAACGCTACAGCCAGCGCGGCATGGGCTTCATTCCGGTGCTCGAGTATCTGCAGATGGCCGGCCGCGCAGGACGCCCGAAGTTCGACAACGTTGGCGAGGCCATCTGCATCGCAAACAGCGAGCACGAAAAGGAGGACATTCAAGTGCGCTACATCCACGGCGATCCCGAAGACATCTATTCAAAATTAGCCGTGGAGCCCGTGCTCAGGACCTACATTCTCTCCCTGATCGCGTCAAACTTCGTCAGAACGCGCAAAGAGCTGATGGCGTTCTTCGGCAAGACGTTCTGGGCGCACCAGTTCAAGGACTTGGACAAGCTCGAGCACATCATCGACAAGATGCTTGAGCTCTTGGAAACGTGGGAGTTCATCCTGCCATCAGGCAAGGATGACTTCGTGTCCGCGTCCGAGCTTGCGAAGGATGTGCAGCATCGGCCGACCGTCATCGGCAAGCGCGTGGCTGAACTGTATCTCGACCCGTTGACGGCGCACGAGCTCATCACGGCCATCCGAAAGGCGAACGCGACCAAGACGACGAATGTCGTTGCGTTTTTGCACGCGATCTGCACCACGCTGGAGATGCGCCCGTTGCTGAACGTGGGCACGAAAGACTACGACGCCGTGCAACGCACCTTGGTTGAATGGGACAAGCAATTGCTTGTCAACGAACCCACCGCGTTCGATCCCGAATATGACGAATACCTGAACGCGACCAAGACCGCCATGATGCTGCACGCCTGGATGGAAGAGACCGACGAACAGACATTATTGGACGCGTTCAACGTGCGTCCGGGAGAGCTGCACGTCAAGACCGACAATGCTGATTGGCTGCTGTACAGCATGATGGAGCTCGCGAATCTGTTGAACTGCAACGACGTCATCAAGAGCATCAACAAGACGCGCGTCAGGTTACGCTACGGCGCAAGGGAAGAGCTGATTCCGTTGCTGAAGCTGGAAGGCATCGGAAGAATCCGCGCGAGAAGCATGTTCAAGGCAGGCATCAAGGACTTGGGCGACGTCCGGAAGGCGACGCTTGAGCAATTGACAGTCCTTCTCGGTAAGGCAGTCGCGTTGAGCGTGAAGAAGCAGACGGGAGAACACCATTAGTGATAGTCGGTCCAGTCTTTGCGGTTGATTTGACCTGCGCTTGTGCCGCGTGTCAATTCGTACAAACGATCAATTAATGCACGGTAATCAAGCGATTGGTTCGGAATAAAGCCGATCTGGCCGATGTGCACCGTAACATGCTCAGGATCAACGGTGACACCATCTTCAAGCGGCACAGGTTCTGATTTGACATCAAATTTGGGGAACGTCATTTGACCGATGTGCTGTCGGATACGTTCGGCAAGTCCTTCTTTCACCGGAGCGAGCAAAAAGAACTGGTCGATCGCGAGACGATCAATCAAACCGACTTCTCGACCTTTCTGGAGCGTGCGGAGATACTCATGAACGTTGCCCAACACGACCAATCGCTGTTCGCGGCCATATTCATCAAAGAACGCTTTGAGATGGTCAATATCAGCGAGAAGCGCAAGGCGAGGTTCGTCAGGATGCGTTGAGAGCGTTTCCTTAATGCGCGCAACAAGCTCTTCACGATTATACTTGATGGCAGGCAGCTGATCTTCATTGAGTTCGGAGTATATTTTCATTCGGCTGTTCCACACCCCTTCCTGAAGCCCCGGAGAGCTTTTTAAATTCACTACTATTAAAAGGTTACTCTTCGCGGACGCGCGGTTTCATCGTCATTGGATTGTAGACGACGATGCGGTTACGGCCCATATCTTTCGCCGTATACACGGCGCCATCGGCCTGTTCAATCAATTCCTTGGCGCTCATGGGCGAATCGGGCAGCGCACCGCTGATGCCGACCGAGGCCGTGATCTTACCGACGGGCAATCCCAATGGACCATACTGGCGCCGCATTTTTGCCGTCGACGGTGCCGGAATCACGAGTCTTTCGATGTTGCTGCACACGCGTTCTGCGGCAGTCTTCGCCTGTTCCGGCGTTGCGCCGACGAACACGGCGACGAATTCTTCGCCAC
>JACQNB010000039.1 GCA_016203265.1 Candidatus Woesearchaeota archaeon
GATACACGGGTTGCGAAAGCGCAGTAACCTGACCCATCTTGACATAGTGTTTGCCCAACAGAATCGTGCCGGTCAAGCCGAACTTCTGCTTGTCCTTCTCGTCCCGGCCCAGAATGATTTCGTACGCCATCCTCTTTTCAGAGACGCATCATTTTGAGTATAAAAGCGTTAGTGTTGGCCCGCAATCCAGTGCGCCGCGTCCAAGAAGTCCTTCGCGATGTACACGCGATGTCCGTGCTTCTTCTGCAGGTCTTTCGCCGGAGCCAAGTGCTTGGCTTCGAGCAAGCTCTCGATAAAAATACCTTTGCCGCCTGCGTTGATGCCGGTTTCAGGATCCGTATGACGGTCGCCAATCATGTAGACGTCGCACTCCTGCAGCGGCAGGTCAAAGCACTCCCGGGCAGCCTTTTCCAGCAGCCCGATGCCGGGCTTCCAGTCCGGACATTCCCTGATGTAGCGCGTATCAATGAACGCGCCTTCCTTGACATATCGTTCGGCGTACGCCGGAGGCGCGTGTTCGCAAGAATAGATTTTTTGCAATCCGACGCCGTGCTTTCGCAACAACGCATTGACGTGCGCGTTGAATTGCGTCGTCTGCTCAAGCGTGACCTTGCCGCGTGCCGGACCGGACTGGTTCGTCACCATCACCAAGGCAACGTTATCGAGCGTCTTCAGAAGCTTTAATCCTTCGACAACACCCGGCATGAGCTTGGCGGTTTCATTCGGCCACTTGCTGCCCGGAAACTCACCATCGTTCTCGATCAATGTGCCGTCACGATCAATGCCGATGAGGAGGGGTTTCATTTCGCAGATTCATCAATTTCTACGTTGGAATCGCGCTGACGGTTCATCGGGTCGTATTTGTAGGCGCCTTGCGAATCGATTATTCGCATATACCTGAGTTGCGATTCCTTGAGCTTCTGGTCCATCAATGCTTGTTCATACCCCGACTGAAAGCCGTGCGCACCAGAGATATAGCCTGCTGCTATGGTCGCGCCGCTAAGGACAAAAGTCCAGACAATCTCGCTCAAGCAACCTCTGCGTTTGTCTTTGTCCATCTTACAGTTCCGCACTCGTAATAATGTTCAACCGTGCATCCTTGACCTTGGAGTCCATGCCGATCAAGTGCTTGACGTTCGCGCGTTCGGCAGCAGACACCAAGTCTTGGTCGATGCTTTCGTCCAGCACAACGGCGTAGATGCCGGAGTTCAGGCTGGAAAGCGTGCTCGTGAGCTCTGCCAAAGGCACCTTGCCCAAGACTGCCAACTTCTCGTCAAGCAAGCAGGCTCCGCGAGTGCCAATCAAGTCGGTCAAGACCGATTCGAACTTTGCCTTTTCAGCCGGAGACGGCATTTTCTTGCCGAGCGGTGCCGTGTTCATCGGAGCAACCGGCGGGCCCATCGGTCGCGGCGCCATCGGCGGACGCATACCCGGTCGAACAGGGTTCATCGGGCGTTGCGGCGCCATGGCCGCGCGGTTCGCGATCATCGGCTTGCGAATGGACTGCGACGTGTCGACGCTCGCGAGTTCAAGCTTCGCTTGCTCGGCCGTGATTCTCGAACGCAATGCCTTGTGGATTTCCTTCTTCGTGAGCTCTTCCACTTCCTTGCCGTCAGGAGCCTTCGTGACGAAGTCGATTTCGGCCACTGCAAGGACTTCCTTCAGGATCAGGTTGCCTCCTCGGTCGCCGTCAACAAAGACGATGACATCCTTCTTCAATGAGAGTTCCGCGATCGTGGGCGGCACTTGCGTGCCGTTCATCGCGATGACGTTCTTGAATCCGTACTTCAACAGGTTCACGACGTCAGCCCTACCTTCAACCACGATGACTTCCTCGGATTCCTCGATGCCCGGACCCGCAGGCAATCTATCGCGGCCATATTCCACGACTTCCTGCACGCGCACGGAACTGATGACCTCTTCGGTCAACTCGGTGCTGTCCGGACTGCCGGTGTCGAGCATGTTGCGCAAGATTTCCTTGGCGCGATCGATGACGAACTGGCGCTTGCTGATCCTGACGTCCTCGACGTTCGTGACCCTGACTTTCGCGTTGCACGGACCGATGCGCTGGATGATTTCCAACGCGGCCGCGATGACGGCAGTCTCTGCCTTGTCCAACGAGGATGGAATGACGATCGTGCCGGTGCTTTTGCCGCCACGCGTGTCGAGATTGACTTCGATTCTGCCGATCCTTCCGGAACGCTGCAATTCTCGCAATTCAAGATCTTCACCAAGCAACCCTTCGGTCTGGCCGAAAATGGCCCCGATGACGTCAGGTCGGTCGACGACCCCTTCAATTTCGATCGTTGAGTTAACGATGTATTTTGATGCGACTGGACTGATTTTTCCCATGGTTGCCTCCAACGTGAGAACAAAGCGCTATCTCATTCGAACCCGATTTGATGATGGGATGAACGTGATGAACAACATTGTCTCCTGGCTAAGAACAAGCTCGCAACTCGCCTTTGAAAAGGCACCATTTGGCTTCCGCCGTGAATCTGATGAGCTGAAATACTTGTTCTGCCGTGATACTCTCTGATTATGAAATTGGTGCCTGCAACACTAACTCCCACGTTCAGTGCTGGATTTCATCGTATGCTCCCGTGAGTACCTTGGTGGCAGGCTGTGATGGACATACGTGTTTTCCCCTCTCACTGCTTGCGCTCGAAGGCAGCAGTATATCCACCGTTCTCGAGTGGATGTATAGTCTGCAGTATATAAATGTTGTGATGACTATATAAAGGGCTTCACGAACCTTTAAAAAGGCCCTTTTCGACCTCTCCTGCATGTCCCGCATGGCCACGAAGCACAAGGAAGCCTGGAAGACCTTTGCGCAGGTCTTTGACCGGTTCACCGAGCTGGCCATCCACAAGCTCATCAGCAAAGGGGTCATTGACGGACTCATGGGCCACGCCAGCATCGGCAAGGAAGCCAACGTGTTTCTGGCGCAGGCAAAAGACCGCACGGTCATCGTCAAAATCTACCGTTTAAGCACCTGCGACTTCACGCGCATGTACACGTTCATCCGTACTGATCCAAGGTTTCCCAAACTCAACCGTCAGCGCAGAAAAGTCGTGTTTGCGTGGGCACAGCGCGAATTCAGAAACCTGATGAAGGCACGAGAAGCCGGCGTACGCGTTCCCACGCCCATCACGCACATCAATAACATCTTGGTGATGGATTTGGTCGGGGATGCCATGCCCGCGGCCAAAGCCAAAGACCAACTTCCGCAAAAACCGGATGCATTCATCGCCGACATCATCGGTCAGATGCGCAAGCTTTACAAAGCCGGGCTCGTGCACGGTGACTTAAGTCCCTATAACATCCTGAACCAGCACGAAAAACCCGTCATCATCGACATGAGCCAATCCACGACGCCGGAAGACCCGAACGCCAAGGAATTCCTCGAACGCGACGCCAAAAACATCGCGGCATTCGCCAAAAAAATCGGCGTCGAGGTCACGGCTGACGAGATTTTGCAAAAAGTAAAGGCTTAAAAATGACCGCACAACGCACGGATGAGTTCGCCTACACGCTTCGCATTCCGAAGGACCGCATCGCGGTGCTCATCGGCGCCAAGGGCGTGGAAAAACGCGAACTCGAAAAGGCAACCTCGGCATCCATCGAGATCGACTCAAAAGAAGGAGTGGTCACGCTCACCGGCACGGACGCATTGAACCTGTACCTGTGCCGCGAAATCGTGCTCGCCATCGGCCGAGGATTCAGTCCCGAGCTCGCGAAACTCCTGCTCAAGCCGGACTACGGCATCGAGCTCCTCAACGTCAACGATTATGCCAAGACCGACCGCGACTCCATCAGACTCAAAGGAAGGGTCATCGGCGAAGGCGGCAAATCCCGAAGAACCATCGAAGAGCTCACCGGCGTGCACATCGGAGTGTACGGCAAGACCGTGGGCCTCATCGGCGAACTCGAGACGCTGCCATTGGCGAGAAAGGCCATCGAAAGCCTGCTGTCGGGCCAGCCGCACGCCAGCGTGTACAAATGGCTCGAACAGCGCGGCAAAGAAGTACGAAAACGACAACTGACTGACGCATGGTAAGCCCGATAGCCGAAAAATTGGCGGAAAAGCAGCGTGACGTCTCAGTCGCAGAATTCTTCGAACGCAACCGACACCTGCTCGGCTTCGACAACAAGCGCAAAGCGCTCTTGACGGTCGTCAAGGAAGCCGTCGACAACGCGCTCGACGCGTGCGAAGAAGCGCGCATCCTTCCTGAAATCGCGGTCGAAATCGTTGAAATGGGCAATGACCGTTTCCGCGTCACGGTCGAGGACAACGGACCGGGCATCGTGCGCAAGCAAATCCCGAACATCTTCGCCAAACTTTTGTACGGCTCCAAATTCCACTCCATGAAGCAAGCCCGCGGCCAGCAAGGCATCGGCATTTCTGCTGCCGTGCTGTATGCGCAAATGACCACGGGACGTCCCGCGAGAATCAAGTCGCGCATCGATGAAAAACATCCCGCGCACTATTTTGAGCTGATGCTCAACACGCAAAAGAACGAGCCAGAAATCCTCAAGGATGAGGAGATCCAGTGGAAAAAAGAGCGCGGCACGCGAATCGAGATGGATATCGAGGCCACGTACCAAAAGGGAGACCAGAGCGTCGACGCCTACATCAAAGGCACGGCCATCGTGAACCCGCACGCCACCTTCATCTACACGACGCCGAAAGCAGAACAATTGATTTTCGCGCGCGCCGTCGAAAAGTTACCGAAGGAACCGCAGGAAATCAAGCCCCATCCGTACGGCGTCGAGCTCGGCATGATGCTCAAGATGATTAAGGCGACCGAAAGCAGGACCATGCAGAGCTTCCTGACAAACGAATTTTCTCGTGTTGGTCCGGGCACGGCAAAGGAAATCTGCGAAAAGGCGAGCATCTCGCCGAGCGAAAAGCCTGGCAATTTGCAGCTTGCCAACATCGAAAAACTGATGCAAGCCATCAAGGACACCAAAATCATCTCTCCGCCGACCGACTGCATCGTGCCTATCGGCGAAGAACTGCTCGAAAAAGGCCTGAAGAAGGAAGTCGCGGCAGAATTCTACACGTCCATCACTCGCTCGCCTGAAATCTATCGCGGCATCCCGTTTGTCGTTGAGGTCGCGGTGGCGTACGGCGGTCAACAACCCTCGGACGAACAAGTGCGCCTGATGCGATTCGCAAACCGAGTCCCGCTCCTCTATCAACAATCAGCGTGCGCAGCCACCAAGAGCGTCATCCAGACCAACTGGAAGCCCTATGGCATGCAGCAAAGCGGCGGAGCGTTGCCCAACGGCCCGTTGACCGTCGCCATCCACTTGGCGAGCGTCTGGCCGCCGTTTACCTCCGAGGCCAAAGAAGCCATCGCGCACTATCCTGAAATCATCAAGGAAATCAAGCTCGCCATCCAAGAGGTCGGCCGCAGACTGGGCGCGTACGTCAACAAAAAGCGCCGCGTTGGTTTGGAACGGGAGCGCGTCAACATCTTCGAACGCTACATTCCTGAGGTCGCGGACACGATTGCCGAGCTTGCAGGCATTTCAAAAGGCAAAATCCAGACAGAACTCGAGAAAATGCTTGCCAAGAACAAGGATTTCATCATCAGCAACACCGCAAAAGTGGAAGCGCTCGATGAGTCAGAACCTGAAAGCAAGATCAAGATGCGCGTCAAGGAGGACGAAGAATGAGCGAAGCCAAGAAAAAGCTCATCGCGCTCGGCAAAGAGCTCGCCGAGAAAATCGAGAAAGGCAAGCAGCCAGCCCTTGACGTTCCGGTGCGCGCTCTCTCGAACGTCGCATTCAACGAAAAGACCAAAACCCTCGAGCTCGGATCAAAATCATCCGAACGATTCTTCTTCAACGTCGCGCACGTCAAGAAATTCGTGCAAACGCTCGAGGTCGCGAAGCACGCCAAAGCGCTCCTCGAGCTTGGCAAGCACGCCTCGCTCAGAGACGTGTTCTACATGGCCAAGCGCACGATTCCGCACACGAACATCAACATCGTGGATGACCAGCCCGAAAGCGACAAAGCCATTGAAGACCTCGAATTAATTACTGAATTTTCCCGCGAACAGCTCAACATCAACGCCAACAAGAACGGTTCCGTGGCAGGCAAAGTCATCATTGAAGACAAAGGCGACACGATTGACTGGTCCAAGCTCGGCTCCGGTGGCTGGTCGATTCCCTCCAACGTCGAAGAAATCAAATTCAAGAAAGTCGACGCCGAATACATCATCTACATGGAAAAAGCAGCCGTGTGGGAGCGATTGCACGAAGACAAATACTGGGACAAGCACAAATGCATCATCATGTCATCCCAAGGGCAGACGACGCGCGGCATCCGTCGACTGCTGCAGCGTTTGAACCAGGAGCACAAGCTTCCCGTGTATGTGTTGGCTGACTTTGACCCGTACGGATTCTACATCTACTCCGTGCTGAAGTTCGGTTCCATCAACCTCGCACATATTTCAGAATCACAAGCCATCCCTTCCGCCAAATTCTTGGGCATCACGGCCGATGACATCGAAAAGTATGGACTTTCGAAGAATTTCATCAAGATGAAGGACGTCGACATCTCGCGCCTGAAGCAGATTGCAGACTATGACTGGTTCAAGAA
>JACQNB010000048.1 GCA_016203265.1 Candidatus Woesearchaeota archaeon
AAACGATTTCGACTTCGACCTTGTTTAATACCGCGTTCTCTTTCGCGAGCAGGCCGCGCGCTGTGCAATTCAATGATTGAACAAGCCCCCGAACACCTCAAAACAGGAGCAGCATTCTGGCTCGTGTGCCGACACCAGATCGGCGGCAAGATGTTCGAAAAAAAGATGGATGAAGTCTTCGGCAACGTCGAAACCATTTCGCGACAGTCAGGATATCGAGTGTATCGGTCGAAGAAGAACTAAAGCTCCTTCAATCCGTCCTTCTCGGTCTGCGCCACCAATCGGATGCCGCATCCCAGTTTCAGCAGCGCGGCCAGCAACGCCATATGCTCTTTTCCCGAACCGGACATCAGGTTCACGGCGACGTCCGCGAACAGTTTGCCGTCGAGCGCAGTCTTGATGTCGTTAATCAATTCGCCAAAATCCCTGTTCTCGTCGATCTTGATGATGGTAGTGTTCTTGCGCGTGTTCTCGAATTTGTCCGCGAAAAACGCGGGCATGATAAGAAAAATCTGGTCCCAAGAAGGGCTTTCAGCCACTTTCATCACCGGAACCCAGGTTCCCTTGCCTGCGCCCAAACATGCCACCAATGAGGTCATGCCATTTCAGTTTTTCGTCGCTATTTAAACATTTCCGCATAAGTTTATATGTGATTACGGCGTGAAAAATCGTATGCTGGCGGTGGTGTTTTCTTCGGATACGGTCGACGGCGTCTGCGCGGCAGCCTGCATCCTCCGTGGGCTGCGTCTCAAGGGACTGCCCTGCAGATTCGGCGGCACGATTTCCGCAGACGAACGTGAGCGCGACTTACAGCACCTTGCCGAACAAGCCAATTGTGGGCTGTTCATCGCGGACATCCCGCTCACGTCCGTGCCTGACCTGTTCATCGAACCTTTAAGCAAGCGTTGCTCCATCATGTATTGGAGCTTCACGCAAGCCGTTCCAAATGAACTTCTTGCGCAGTATTCGCCGTTCATCAAGCACGTCGATTATGCAGAACGCAAGACGACCGCGACCGAATTGGCCGCGTTCCGTTTCCTGCCCGGAGATTTGGTCGCGAAACAGCTCATTAGCGTCGCGCAGGACATCAAGTTCTGGCAGCGTCAGGACGAACGCGCGGCAAAGCTCGCGGACCTGCTTGCGTCGGGTTTCGACGTGCGCGCCATGGTCGACGCGCTCTCGCGCGGCGTCATCTGGGATGATTTGTTCGAGCGTTCCCGCAACGAATATCTCGAGAAAAAGGCGAAAGCGTACGAGGACGTGCTCAAACGGCTCACCATCAAATCCTACCTCAAGTACAAATTCGGATTCGCGCTCGCGCCCTCGCTTCTGAGCACGGCTGACGCGTGCCAGTACGTGCTTGACAAGCACATGGGTGTCGACATTTCAGTCGCGCTGTACAAATCCGGCAAGATTGCATTCAGAAGCAGGGAAGGCATCGATCTTGATCTTGCACGCATCGGCAAACTGTTCGGTGGCGGAGGCCAAAAGTACGCCAGCGGCGGCCTGTTCAACCAAGCCATCTCCGCGGAGCACTGGGACGAAGTCATCGCGTCGCTGGATTGGAAGCTGAAAGAATACTTCCTCAGTTGATCGCGACCAACTTCACCTTGAAGTGCAATGTCTTGCCCGCGAGAGGATGGTTCAAGTCAAGCGTCGCCGTTGTCTCATCAAGCTCGGCAATGCGCGCCATCAATTGTTGCCCTGTCGGCGCTTTCATCGTCAGCAGCATACCCTTCTTCAAGTCCGCGCTCTGCGGGAACTTGTCGCGCGGCACCTTCTGCACCAGCTTCTCGTGATGTTCGCCGTACGCCTGGTCCGCCGGAATCGTGATGTCCTTTTCCTGTCCGACGCTCATGCCCTCGACGCCGTTCTCGAAGCCGGGAATGACCTCCCCGTCGCCGAGCTTGAACGTGATGGGAGCCTTACCATTTGAGGAATCGAACGTGGTGCCGTCATCCAACGTGCCGGTGTAATCGACCTTGACGCTGTCGCCCTTCTTTGCGGTTGCCTTTGCCATAGGCGAGCGCTCGAGAAAGGATATATAATTCTTTTGAAAGAAACCCTTTTATAGCGCGTGCACACCGGAAACGCATGCTGTTCACCGCGCAAGAACTGATTGACGTCGTGCTGATGACGCTCGGCGTCGGGTTCATCTTCATGGATTTCTTTAAAGTGCCTCGCGTCGTCTCGTTCGATTGGCGCGCGCTCGGGTGGTCGTGTCTCGTGACGGCACCGGCCATCATTCTCCATGAATTAGGACACAAATTCACGGCCATTGGTTTCGGAGCGGAAGCCACCTTCCATGCAGCATACCTCTTCTTGCTGCTCGGCATCATCCTCAAGATCATCCGCAGCCCGTTCATCTTTTTCGTGCCCGGCTACGTGACCATTCCCGCAATCCTGCCCGCATTTCCGTTAGCCCTTGTCGCGTTCGCGGGACCGGGCGTCAACGGACTGTTGTATGTGCTTGCGGTGGTCGTGCTCGCGAAAACACAACCGTCGAGACGCGCGCACCTGTTCTGGCTGTTCACGCGCAAAATCAACGGATTTCTCTTCATCTTCAACCTGCTGCCGATCCCGGGTTTCGACGGCTACAACGTGCTGCGCGCGTTCCTCTCGTTTTGAGCACAACAATCTTTAAGAATTGTCGCTGATGTTTTCCGGTGTGCACATTCCAAAAATAGTGGTGATTACGGGGGGCGTTCTTTCCGGACTTGGCAAAGGCACCGCCGCCGCGTCCATCGCGCGTTTGATTAAAGACGGCAGAAAAATCGTGACAGTCAAATGTGACGGTTACCTAAACGTCGATCCAGGCACGATGAATCCTGTCGAGCATGGCGAAGTGTTCGTTTTGGCGGACGGTGGCGAAGTTGATATGGATTTTGGTCACTACGAGCGTTTTCTCGACATCAATTGCAAATTTTCGTGGAACCTCACGTCGGGCAAGATTTTCAACAGCGTCATCACCAAGGAACGCAAAGGAGAATTCCTCGGCAAGACCATCCAGATCTTTCCTCACATCGTCAACGAAGTCCTGCTCTGGTGGGCGAAAATCATTGAGGATGAGAAACCAGACATCCTGCTCATCGAGGTCGGCGGCACGGTGGGAGATATAGAGAATTCCTGGTACATCGATGCCGCACGGCTGCTCAAAAAACGGTATGGTCAGGAGAACGTCTGCTATCTGCACCTCACGTATGTGCCTTTCCTCGACAACGTCGGCGAACCCAAGACCAAGCCCGCGCAGCGCGACATCGCGTTGCTGCGCGAGAAAGGCCTCTCTCCCGACGCAATCCTGTGTCGAAGCAGGATGCAGCTCTCGAAAAAGGTGAAGGACAAGCTCGCGCTCCTGTGCGACCTCGAAACGGGACAGGTCATCAGCGCGCCGGACGTCAGCAACATCTACGAGATCCCGCTCAACTTCCGCAAGGAAGGACTGCTGTCATTGCTGAACGCGCGCCTGCGCCTGCCGCTCACCGAAAATCTCGGCGTGTGGGAAACGCTCGTCAACAACATCCGCACGCCCAAACGTGAGGTCGTCATCGCGATATGCGGCAAATACACAGAACTGCGCGACAGCTATGCCAGCGTCATCGAGGCATTGACGCACGCGGGTGCGCAGATTGCGGCAAAAGTCACGCTGCGCTGGATTGAGACGACTGATATCGAAGAAGGCAAACTGACTCCTGCTGCGGCTCTTGCGGGTGTCAACGGCGTGCTCGTGCCCGGAGGCTTCGGCAGCCGCGGAGTGGAGGGCAAAATCGCGGTCATCAAGCACGCCCGCGAGCAGAAAATCCCTTTTCTTGGCATTTGTTACGGTCTCCAATTGGCAGTCATTGAGTTCGCGCGCCATGTCTGCAACCTGCCAGACGCGAACACCACCGAGGCAAATCCTGCGACGCCGCATCCCGTCATTAACATCCTGCCCGAACAGCGTGACGTCTTCCTCAAAGGCGGCACGATGCGCCTTGGCGCGAGCAAGAATGACCTCACGCGAAACACGCTCGCGCACGCATTGTATCACGCGGTCGAATGCTGGGAACGCCATCGGCACCGGTATGAGGTCAATCCCGACTATCACTCCCGTTTGGAGGCCGCGGGCATGGTGTTCGGTGCGACGTCTCAGCATGGCAGAATCGTGGAATTCATCGAACTGAAGGACTATCCGTACTTCTTCGCGAGCCAGGCGCACAATGAGCTCACAAGCCGATTGGAGCGCCCGAATCCTGCGTTTTTGGGGTTTGTCCGCGCGTGCTGTGGGCTAGTTCCCGTGGAACACGCCGTGCCCAATAGCTTTATATAGGAACCTTTCGCGATTTCAGCTATGGGGATGTTGAACAGCATCAAACAATTCTATGAGACAAAGTACAAGACGCTCCTTGTGCTCTCCCTCTTGTTGATTCCGGCAGCCCTTGGCGTGCTTGCTTATGAAAAGGCGACGACCGGTGATTATTTCCAGAAGGGAGTCTCGCTCAAAGGCGGAGATACCTATACGATTCCGGCATTGGGCGTAGATGTGGAAGCGTTGCAGACTGCATTAAGCCAGCGCCATCCGGAAGGGGACATTACTGTCCGCGGAGTCACTGAATTCGGCAAACTCACGGCACTCATTCTTGAAGTGTCGGATGTCGAGGAAACCGCGTTGTTGGCAAGCCTTGACACGGAAGGGATCACGGTGCTGCCGGGAAATTACAGCAAGGAAAGCCTGGGCGCGTCCTTGGGTGAAACGTTCGCGAAACAAACGATTGTCGCACTGCTCGTCGCGTTCCTCATGATGGCCATCGTCGTCTTCCTCACGTTCCGCAAGCTCGCGCCCTGCGGATATGTGATTCTTGCCGTCATTTCAACACTCATTGAGACGCTTGCGGTAGTTTCACTGCTGGACGTGCGCCTTTCAACGGCCGGCATCGCTGCATTTCTCATGCTCATCGGCTATTCAGTCGACACGGACATCCTTCTGACCAACCGCGCGTTGCGCCAGAAGGAAGGTGTGCTTCTGGACCGCATCTATCGCGCCATGAGAACGGGAATCACGATGACGTTAACGGCGCTCGTCACCACAAGCATCGCCTATATTTTCTCCGATAGTGACGTCATCAAGCAAATCATGCTCATCTTGACCATAGGGCTTCTGTTCGACCTCGTCAACACGTGGGTCCAAAACGTTGGCGTCCTGCGCCTCACCCTGGAGAAGAAAACCGATGGGTAAAATGCGCAACATCCTCACGAACTGGCGAGTCATCGTGCTCATCATCGTATTACTTTTTGCCATCATCGCAATCTCTCCAAACCCGTGGACAGATGGCGTCACCATAAAGTCCGTCGAGAAAAACAGCTCTGCGTCATTGGCTGGCATCGAGAATCCGAAACCGACAGCCCAACCCTTAGGCAAAGAACGCGTGCTTGCCATCAACACAAATGAAATTCACTCGGTCGCGGACTACTACGCTGCGCTGGATGACGTCAAGATCAACCAAACCATCCAAGTCAAGACCACCAAACGCAATTACCAACTCAAGATTCTTCCTGAAATCGTGCGCGTGCAATTGAACGAGACGATGACGGTTGAACGCAATGTTACCGTCAATGGCACGACAACGGCAGAGCTTGTCACCGTGCCGAAAGTGCGCGAAGACATTGTTGGCGTTGCCGACATCGGCTTGGCCGTTGACGAAGCTCCGACGACGAACCTGCGCAAGGGACTTGACTTGCAGGGCGGCACGCGAGTCATACTCGAACCAGCAGAACCCGTTTCGCAGGAAACCATGGCATTGCTCGTTGACAGCCTGACACAACGCCTGAACGTGTTCGGCCTGAGCGACGTTGTCGTTACGACCGTCGGCGGAACTTTCGACGACCAACTCATTTTGATTGAAATCGCGGGTGCGACAGCGCAAGAAGTCTCGGAATTAGTCAAGCAACAAGGCAAGTTCGAGGCGAAAATTGGAGACGCCACCGTATTCCGCGGCGGCCAAGACGTCACGTACGTGTGTCGCACGGCCGAATGTTCCGGGCTTGATCCGGAGCGCGGCTGCGGCCAAGTCCAAGGGGGCTGGGCGTGCGCGTTCAGGTTCTCAATCGCATTGAGCCCCGAAGCAGCGCAACGCCAGGCAGACGCGACACGCGTGCTGTCCGTCATCGGCACGGGAGCTGACCGGTATCTCGACAAACCGCTTGATTTGTATCTTGACGACGAGCTCGTGCGCTCACTGAACATCGGCGCAAGTCTCCGAGGCCAGGCAGTCACCGACATCCAGATTTCAGGCTCAGGCTCTGGCATCAGCCAGCAGGAAGCATTGACAACCATGTTCACTGAAATGAAGACACTCCAAACCGTGCTCATCACTGGCTCCTTGCCTGTCAAGCTGAACCTGGTCAAGATCGACACCATTTCCCCCGTATTAGGCACGTCGTTCATCAAGAACGCGATGCTGCTTGCATTGATTTCGACGCTCGCGGTCGCGGTAGTATTGTCCGTAGTCTACCGCAAGTTGAAAATTGTCATCCCTATCCTTTTCACGGCAGCAGCCGAAGTCACGATTGTGCTGGGCATTGCTGCGTTGATCCGTTGGAACCTTGACTTGGCGAGCATCGCCGGCATCATCATCGCTATCGGCACGGGCGTCAACGACCAAATCATCATCACGGATGAAGCCGTCCGCAAGGAAGCGTCCGGCGCGAGCAACTGGAAAGAACGCATAAAGCGCGCGTTTTCCGTTGTCTTTGCGGCGTACTTCACCAACATGGTCGCCATGCTCGCATTGTGGTTCTTCGGTGCGGGACTGCTAAAGGGCTTTGCGGTCACGACGATTCTGGCAGTGACCGCAGGTGTGCTGGTCACGCGACCGGCATACGCTGCCATCGTCAACTTGTTGACCGAGGAATGATGACGAGCGTCACGAAAACGTGGGCCTTCGGATTGGTCATCCTTACTACGTTGTTCGCGACAACTGCGCAATTCTTCCTGAAGACTGGCGTGACGCAGTTGCCTGCCTCATTCTCTCTGCTATCCATTTTCACGAACATTCCGCTCCTGCTCGGTGTGCTCTTTTACGCCCTCGGGTCTGGCATCATGATTCTGGCGTTCAAGGGTGGCGAAGTCTCAGGTCTGTATCCGGTCGTCTCGACGAGCTTTGTCTGGGTGGCGCTCAGCGCGCACTTCCTGCTCGGCGAACAAGTCCACGCCTTGCGATGGGTCGGCATCATCATCATCATTTCAGGCATTCTCATGATAGGCTATGCAGGACGTCATCCGGTGACGGCATGAAAACGCAGCTATGGGCCATTTTATTATCTATTGCAGGCACGCTCATCGGTG
>JACQNB010000007.1 GCA_016203265.1 Candidatus Woesearchaeota archaeon
CGTATTGACAATCTCCGGCTTGATGACGACCATGTTGCATGGAACTGGATTTCTCCTTTGGACTATGAAAAATGGCTTGATAAAAGCTGTTGGATTCCAATGGCAAACTATGTCAAAAAGTATGGCTAATTCTGCCTTTTGAGCGTAATCCTCTTAGTAACGCACCACCCACTGGACATCCACCAGCGCAGGCGATTTAAAAGCCAACTTCTTTGAAAACCTCATGAAAAAAGAGGTGAATTCCATGAACGAAACAACCCTGATACAGAACCTGTTTTTCGATCAAATAAAGATGCTCACGAAGCGCACGCATCCTGCCCAGCTCAACCTCAAGAGGTGGGTGGCATGAACGCGCTCGGCAAAAAAGATTACTACACCGAAGACGAATGGGAAGAAGCCGACGTCTACTTCCAAGACAAGCTCACCCAGCTTTCGGATGACGAAGACCTGCTCTCCGGCGCGGAAGAAGGATTCATGACCGGCTACTTAAACGCTTTCTAACGCCTCGGTTGCCTCTTACCCGAGGTTCTTTTTATTTTTTATACACTTCCCAACGCCTGCTTGATGGCAACCGCGGAAGCTTGCCACGAACGCTTCTCAACGGTCTTGCGCGCTTCCTGACCCAAGGCTTCGCGCGTCTTCGGATGCGTCAACAGGAACATCAGCGTGTCAGCCAACGTCTGCACGTCCCGTCGAGGAAAGATGATGCCGTTCACGCCGTCCTGGATGTATTCGCGAATCGAGCCGACGGGAGTCACGACGACGGCGCAACCCGTGGCCATCGCCTCCAGCGTCGCAAGTGACGTCGTCTCGGTCAACGACGGCAACACATAAATGTCGCTTGCCTGATAGTACGGCACCGGATTGTCCTGCTTGCCCACCATCAGGACGCGCGAACTCGGCCGAATCTCGTCGCTCAGACCCTCGCCGACAATCAGCAAAATCGTGTTCTTGACCTCCTTCCTGATCTTCTCGAATGCGTGATACAGCGTCTCCAGGTTCTTTTCGCGCGCAATCCTGCCGACATACGTGATGACGTTGACCTCGCGCGAAACGCCGATGGCGCGTTTCGCTTCCGAACGGGAAACGGGCGGAATGAACTTCGCAACATCAACACCGAGCTCAACGACCTGCTTCTTGGTCTGGATGCCGTTCAAGGACAGGATATCGGCCAGTTCCTGCGACGGCACCAACAGCAACGAGCACTTGTTGTAGAACCAGCGCGTCATCAGCTTCATCGCACCCCACGCAAGCGTCTTGCAATGCTTCACGCTCTTCGACGTGAGCTCCCACTCGAGGCTGTGCACGAAGCTCACGACGGGCTTCTTGAGCTTCTTTGCCGCGGTAATCGCGCTCATGCCCAACGGACCCAACGAGTGGTTGAACACGACGTCATGCTGGCGCACCAGCTGCTTCACGCGCGCATAATTCCAGGACGCGAACGTGATGTCGCCGAAGCGCAACGGGATGGTCGGAAAACGCACGATCTTGACGCCCTCGATGTTCGGAACATTGCCCTTGAACGCAGGGCAGACGATCGTGATCTGATACGTGTCCTGCAACGTGGGAATGATGTTCGAGATGAAGCGCGCGATGCCGTCCCAGCGCGGCAAGAACGCGTCCGTCGTGATGAGGAGCTTTTTCATTGCAGTTCAATCCACGGCCGCAACAGGCAGGCGAGATAGTTGAACACCACCGTGCCGGCCATGCCGCCGATGAAGCCGGAGACGATGCCGGCAAGCGCGAACGTCATCAATGCCGGCAAGCTCAACGAAAAGTGCGCGAGCATCAACGGCAAAATGATTGCCTCATACAACCCCGCGATGAGCGCAACCGAAACCACGCGCACACTTGCAATCTTATGCGATACACCAATGGTGACGTGCAACTTCCACGGCTGCAGGTTGTAGATGATGAGCAAAAACAATACGGCAATCACGGTTGCACCAAAACCGAACGCAGCCGTGCCGATGTACGGAATGGCCGTCAACGCCGACACCACGTCCTCCACAAAAAACAAGACACTCAAGAAGATGCCATTCGCGACGCTCGCGTACGCAACGTTGATGTGCGACAACGTGAATGCATCAGGATAGTTACCTCTGATTTTGCCGCCGAATATGTGCCAGACGCCAAGCGCAAGAACGGTTCCCGCAACACCCGCAAGAAATCCAGTCACGAGAAAATGAAATGATGCATAGAGTTGCAAGAACCCGACGAAAAAGAACGTGCCTGCCTCAAGCAGCATCAGGAGCAATGCCATGTCCAATGGATGCAGCCACGTGAGCGTCTTCTTCATAGCTTATAGAACAGCTCCGCGTACCGGCACTGATTGCTCCAACCGTACAGAATGGCGTCAATCCAGATTCTCAACCGGAACGGCAGCATGCCGGGCAAGTTGACCTGGCTCTCGTGCGCTTCGTACGCTTCCAACTTCGTTTTGAACGTGCCGCTGATGTCCACGACCAGCTTCGGCACGTTGCGTTTCAGGATCTTCAGCGGATTCCACACGTCGAACGTGTAGATGTCCGCTTTGAGCTTGTGTTCGGCGACCAATGATTTCACGATGCGGTGCACGGCGCGATGGTCGTGATGAAAATCGTCCTGACTGTGCGTGAATATCTTGGACGGCTTTTCTTTCCTGATGATTTCCAAGAGTTGTTCCTTGACGCGTTGCGTTTCCTGCTCGAACTTGCCTTCCGGCAATCCTAAGAACGTGAGTCCCTTGCCGCCGAGGATCTTGTCCGAAAGTTTCGCCTCACCGATGCGCGTCTTGACGATGATGCGCGCCTTCAAGTGCGGATGGCTCTTTTCGCCGTACGAGAAGATGACGGTCTTGACGTGCTTGCCTTCTTGCGCGTATTTGGCGAACGTGCCCCCGCCTCCGATAATCTGGTCGTCGTTGTGGGCGCAGATGAACAGGATGGTGTCGCGCATATGCGCCCGATGGGCAGTCGCCGAGGCGCGCTCGGCGGGTCCGCGGTCGCTCATTCGTAAGCTCATGATGCGCCCGACGGGAGTCGAACCCGTGTCCACTGCTCACTTCGCGTTTCCGCGTGGAAGGCAGCAATTCTACCGTTGAACCACAGGCGCCTGTATGATATTATCGTCGGAGGCGTTTATAAACCTAACGCTGGCTTTCCTTCAGGGCAGCACGCAGGTTGTCCAAGAATCGCGGAAAGTCTTCCTTCTTGATCGCGCTGCCAACGGCGTGCTCGTGGCCGCCGCCATA
>JACQNB010000041.1 GCA_016203265.1 Candidatus Woesearchaeota archaeon
CACTATCCTCTGAAATGGACGCCGAGGGTAACAAACAGTTTGGCAAAGACCTCACAGTCGTCTACAAGTATTCATTCGCGCTCGCGCTCCCCCTTGCCGTAGGACTTGCGGCCTTGGCACCTGAAGTGCTGCGCATTTTCTTCGGTGATGCTTATGTGCCTGCAGCGCCTGCGCTCATGATTTTGGCGGGTGCAACGCTCTTCAGCACACTGCTCATGATCCCCTCCAATGTACTCATGGGCATTGGTGCCGTCGTGCCAAACTCCACCATTCTCATTATTGGGTCTGTGCTCATCGTGCTTATGGATCTTGCGCTCGTGCCGTGGTTTGGCATCATTGGAGCAGCGTCAGCGAACGCAACAAGCCAGCTTGTCATGATGCTTTCCTGCCAGTTCGTCGTTCGCAAGAAAATTCAGGCAAAAATTCCTTGGTGGGCATACGCTCGTACGGCAATTGCTGGTATCAGCATTCCGATTGTCATCATCATCCTTTCCAGCATTGGACTCCAAGGAGTTCCCAAACTCATTCTGGGTACGTTTCTCGGTGGCGTTGTCTACTTTGGATTTATTTGGCTCTTCCGTGTTATTCGATTCAAAGAGCTGATGAACATGGTACGCTCCGCGTTGAAACGACCATCAAAACACGTCGATGGCTCAACCTAATTGCTGCATGAACTTAATCATGCCCGGTACGACATTTTTCCAATCCATTGCGAGCGCGGTCTTGCGCGCGTTTACGCCGAGAGTCTTCCGTGATTTTTTGTCCATAAGAACGCGATGAACTGCATTCACGAGCGCGTTCGAATCAAATTGAGGGATGACAATCGCGTCTTTGCCATGCGTTACATACTCATCAATACCTGGAATACGTGAGATGATGATCGGCAAACCGCTTGCCATCGCTTCCAGCGCGACGTTCGGGAACCCTTCATTAAACACTGTGGGAAACACGAAGACGTCAGCGATGTTGAAATAGTGATGCACTGTGTCGTGCGGCACGTGCCCGAGATGCAGCACGTTCCTTTCGTATTTCGCATCAAGTCGCAACGAATAACTTTCGCTGCCCACAATCACGAGCGTCGTATCTGGATGGGCGTCAAACAATTTCGGCAGTGCGCGCTCGAACACCGGACCGCCCTTCGCGATCGAAAATCCGCCCGTGAACAAAAGCACCGGTCCTTTCAATACTAACTTTTTTCGCAACGCAAGATTCTTTCGCGGCGCAAACTGCAGGGTGTCAACGCCCGTGCACGGTATGCTCGCAGGCACGGTTGTTCCATACACATTCCTAAACCCTTCAATGAGTGTTTGCGATTGACACAGCATGCCTTTTGCGGCTCGCACGCAACGCGCTTCGAGACGTTTTTGTAATGTGAAATCGCAACGCACCAACAACCGTTTCCACCACGTGCTTGGAATCCAGTCAGTCCAGATTGTTTCCCACATCTTAAGTTCCCATTCAATAGGCCCGCTCGCACTCCGAAATACCAACGGATTGCCCACGCCTGCAAGTGCCGCATACGAAACTCCAAGAATCACGTCAGGCTTCGGAAGCTCTCCTGATGCGAGCTTGTGACGCACGAGCTTTCCAAAACGTTCGTAGTCGCGCAATCGTCGGAGAAAGGTTGATTCCTGCATCGGAAAGCGTAGCGTAGTGATGCTGCCTTGCGTTTCGCGTGCTGCTTCGCCGGCACGAAGCGTACTAACGATTGTGACCGTGTGTCCAAGCGCGGCAGCATGCTTGCCGAACTGCTGCACGAAATTCGCGATGCCTCCGGCGCCTTCACGAACATACGGAAACGGGAGCAAAATGTGCATATGTGCACACCAAAAAGAGCATATAAAAGCGTTATGATTCAGGCGTTGAACGCCGTGCGCTCGTAACGCTTGCCGCGTTCAATTCTCATTGCAAGCGTGCCCTTGCTGGACTCTTTGGTCCAGGTACTCACGCGCAAAATGGCCTTCAACGCATCAGTCAATAATGCTGTACGCATTGAAACTCTTGCGCACGAGCATCCAGTCTTCACGCGAACCATTCGCAAGAATGACGTCCGCGAGCTTCATGCCCGTATCGATGCAATGGTCGGTGTTGTTGTAGTTGAACAACCCAGGACGCCCAATCGTGTATAAGTTATCGATCTTGTCCAGATACTTGAGCACCGTAATGAGATTTTCGCGGTATTGCAAATCATAGATCGGATAAATCCTGCGCGCCTTCTTGACCATCGTTTCCGTGATCTTTGTCGCGTCAATCAGTTTTGTTTTCTCAAGGTCGGCAAGCACGCGTTTCGTGAGCGCGGCATCGTCATCGAACAACGGATCGTCAAGATCCAGCGTGACTTCCGCGATGATGTAGGTCTTGCCTTTCGGCGCAACACCCGAGCCGAAACGCTTGATTTCGCTCACGCGGTTGAAGACGTACTTCTTTTCAGGGAAAAACACCCAGTGGTCTTCCAACGCGTGCGGTTGGTCAAGAAAAATGAAGACGAGCGCCAAGCCGCGGAAGCGCAGTTTGTTTGCCGCGTGCATGACTGCTCGCGGCGGTTTCGGCGCGAGAAGATTGAGCAAGTCAGGAACGTAAATCGTGCTGATGACGTTCTCGGGATTTTTGATTGTCTTCGTCTTCTTGCCGCGATACGTGATGGACGCGACTTTTCCATTCTTCACTGCAATTTTTGTCGCTTGGCTTTCCAACGCAATCGAGCCCTTGCGCTTCTTGATCTTCGTTGCGAGCGTGTCCGCGAGTTCGCCGAACCCGTGCTTCGGGTACAAGAACTCCTTGGCGCTCAATGTAGGCTTCTTCTTGAAGAAACTCGTTGCCAAGGCAAGCACATTCGGCACTTGCACTCTTTTTCTAGCGAGCTCTTCAGTCAGTTGTTTCGGGTCGCCCCATACTTTGAACGCGAGATCGCGGAAGATGAGCTTGTAGCCTGCAGTGCCGAAGCCAGCGATGAAATAATCCTCATACGTCTTGATCTTACGCGGCGCAACAATTTTCTTGAGCGTTGCAAACCCAAAACCAACACCGCATTTGAGCGCAGAGAACGGATTGATCTGGAACGGCGCCTTCATCAGATTCAACGGGAACTGAATTCTTTTCCCTTCCAAGAAAATGCTGTTGCGCTTTTCCACCGTCAGCAACTTGTTGTCCATGAATCGCTGGTATTCATCCATGATGCCTGGCAAGACCGAATAAATCTTGTGCGGGCCAAAGTCAAGAATGTAGTCCTTGTAGGGCATAGACTTGGCCATGCCGCCGACAGTCGGAGACTTTTCGATTAGCATGGTTTTTTTGCCGCGCTCTGAAAGGCGAAAGCCAGTATAGAGTCCAGAAATGCCAGCTCCGAGAATAACGGTGTCGCTCATGCGTTCTTGCGCGCCATGAACAATGTCTGGCCAAGCCAGTACGGAATGAGCATTTTGTCCAGATGCAGCAGCTTGAGCACGCGCATTCCCAGATTCGAAAGGAACGCGTTGTAATCCTTGAGACGGAAGAACAGGTAACCCACTTCCAGCAATTGGAAGTGCGGCGCGCTCGACAACGGAGTGAAGCCCGCGTGGCGCAGCATCTTCTTGATGCTCGCGTGGCTGAAATAGTACAAGTGCACGCTCAGGTAGAACACCCAGCGGCGGCCCATGACCCTATGCAGCCAGCTGTCGATGTCAGGAACATTGACTGCGATGACGCCTCCTGGTTTCAGGATGCGATTGCATTCCTCAAGCACGAGCTTCGGATTGCCGGTGTGCTCGAGCACGTCCATCAGCGTGATGACATCAAACGTGTTATCCTTGAACTTGTAATCTTCCAGAATACCCGGACGGATCGTGATGCCGTACTGTTCCTTGCCCCACTTGCACAACCACTTGTTCGGTTCGATGCCATCGACGTTCCAGCCGCGCTTTTGCGCAGCCGCGAGCAAGCTTCCGCCTGCGGTGCCGATGTCCAAAATCTTTCCTGGAGTAATGTGTTTTTCGATCTGTTTCAACTGGCGCTCGAACGTCTTTTCTCGGCCGCGTGCTTGCGACACGAACGTTTCATCCGAGCCTTCGCTGTAGCCCTTGACCACTAAATCAATTTTCAAACGAGGATCAACATAACGCAAGCCGCACGTTCTGCATTGCACGACTTGGTCCACGAGGCGCTCATCGCCAGAACTCTTGAACTTGTGCACAACGTCGTGCGCTTTTTCAAGATCATAACGCGCGGGATAGATGACCTTTGCGTCATCCGCGCCGCAGAGATTACAGCGCACGTGCTCCAAGTATTTCTTTTCCATCCCGACCAACAGAATTTGCTTTGCGTCTCTTTATAAAACTTGTGGTCGTTCAC
>JACQNB010000042.1 GCA_016203265.1 Candidatus Woesearchaeota archaeon
CGCAGCTCGTCTCTCTCCCGCGCAAATGGGTGCAGCGCTACAATATCAGCAAGAGCGACGAGCTGGACGTTGAGGAGCGCGGCAACCAGTTGGTCGTGACCGCGCACAAGGAGTCCGATGCCGAACGCACCGAAATCGACGTTTCGGGTCTTGGCAGCCAGACGAAGAAGATTGTCGGTGCGCTTTACAAGGCCGGATATGATGAGATTAAAGTCATTTTTTCGAGGACAGAGGAGCTCAAGTATGTGCAGGAAGTCATCAAGGACACGTGCGTCGGTTTCGAGATTGTCGAGCAGGGCCGCAATCACGTCGTTGCGCGCAAGATCTCGAGCACGATCACTGAGGAGTTTGAACCAATCCTGCGCCGGTGTTTCCTGCTGCTCCTTGGCATCACGAAGGACGGGCTCGAGGCCGTGCGCACGCAGGATTACGAAGCGCTCGCCAACATCGCGTTGATCGACCAGAGCATCAACAAATTCACGGATTTCTGCCGTCGCATCATCAACCGTTCGGGCTATGCAAAGCTCAAGCGCGCACCACCGTTCTACTACGTCCTTGAGGAACTGGAGAAGATTGGGGATGAGTACAAGTCCATTTACCAATACGTCGCTGCGAAGAAGCTCAAACCAGGAAGGGCTATCCTCGTTGCGTTCGCGGACACGAACAAGCTTTTCGAATCGTTCTACGAGATGTTCTACAAGTTCGAGCTTGTGCGCGTCAAGGCGATGCACGACCAGAAACATCAGTTGGATGCCGAGACGCAGAAACTGATCGATAGGAGCAAACGATCCGAGCTCGAGATGCTCATCAGGTTGCGGAGCATCGCAGACAGAATCTACAACATGAAAGGTCCGCTGATGACGGCGTTGCTCTAGCGCGCATGCTCGAGAATGATCCGTAAGGTGCGGTAACCGAAATCCCTGCGTCCTTTCCACAGCTGCCGTGCGCGGTAGTGCACGAACGCGAGATGGTGCTGTTTTGAGGTTTCGAGCGCGTCAAGATCCTGCTGTAGCGTAAGGTACGCGCGCATCTTGCTCCACGTCGCGTCATTGCCGTATTTGGGGCGTTGGCCAAGCAAGTGTTTGAACAGCGCATCATATTTGATGTTGTCCTTGCTTGCCATCCGTACCTGTTGGAAGTTCTTGCCGAACGCGGAAATCTTTGTGTTGGTGTCCTCAAGTTGTTTGATGAGCTTTTCCTTGACGATGATTTCCTTGATGCGGTCGAAGGTGAATGTCAGGTGCCGTTCGAGCGAGGTGCGGAGGATGAGTCCGTGGTACGTGCCATAATCCACCTTCGTCCCATCTTCGTTTTTGAAACCGTGGCGTCGGAGAAGTTGTTCGGTCTGGCTCGGGGTCGTTTCGGGTTTGCCGTCCGCGAACTGTGCGAGCAGGCGGTCGTACGTCGCGCGGAGCGCGGTTTCATCCAATGTTTTGTCGGCGTGGAGACCCATGGCGGAATCCTCGATGGACAGCGTGTGGTCGGACGCAAAAAAACGTTTGCTCGCGTCTTCAAGATCGCAGCGGGCGATGGAGCTCTTTTCCGCTGCCTCGAGCGAAACGTGGGCGAAAGGAGGTCCGTCAATCAGGATGTTCTTCAGCGTATGACTTCCGGTATATGGGAGCCGAAGCCGCGAGTCGACCGTGAGCAACGGATTGTTGATTTCTCGGGTGATGAAGGTAAGAGCCGCAGCGCGTTCCTTGTCGGCGAGCTTCAGTCCGATCATTTCGAGGCGGGGAAGGACCTTCTCTTCGAAACGCTTGGTGTAGAAGTCAGGCGAAGAAGGGATGGTCCTGCCGAGATCGGCGAGTGCACGTTGCAGGACGAGTCCGGCGTCCATGATTCGGTTGCGGTAGAATTCGCGCACGCGCGGGTCGGTGACTCGCTCCATGAAACGGTCCGCACGCTCTCCGTCGATGACAGGCGTGACGAGATAACTCGGTTTGCGCTCAATCGACAGTCGCTGCACGAGCACGACCGAGGAGGGTATGCGCAGGCTCGTCTGGTTGACGGTGATGGAGCTGCCGTATTTCTTGTTGAGCGCCAGGATGTTCTGCTCTTCGATTTCGGCCGACGCGCGTCGTTCGTGCAAGAACGCCTTGATGAAATAATGTTGGCTCTTGTGTGACCCGCGGCGGAAGGTAGGTGTACTGTCGTAGACGACGTGCCGGCCGGTGCCCTTCTTGACGAGCCGCATGCCGACAGTGCCGGGTTCGGCCGTTGGGATGTGCTCGTGCGAAAAAGTCTGCACGAGGTTTTCGATTGCATCATACAACGGGATTTTGTATTTCGGGGCGTGCAGCGACAATTTGAACAACGCCGCAATCGATCCGGGCGAGAATCGGCTCACGTAGTCGACGCTGCCTTTGTGTTTTTCTGAGACTGCAAGTGCCTTCATCAAGAATGGTTCGTCGCCGCGCGCGAGGCACGTCGCCACAACGTATTGGTCGCGGTCGACTGAAGCGAGGGGGCTGGTCTCGAAGCGCAAGAGGAGTTCATGTAATTCCTGGTTGCGGCGGGGGAGTTTGCGGATGAGTGGGGGCGTCATGACCAAGGTGCCGAGACTGTGCAGTGCGTCCTGATTTTGCGCGTCTTCCTTCGTCGCGCGCAGATAATGCTGGAACGCCCGGATTGAATCACCTTCCTGCTCGTACTGTCGCGCGATGCTGAGATGGACTTCCGCTCGTCGGAGCGCGTTGGGCGCGTCGACCAGCTGGCTTTCCAGAAGCCCCACTGAGATGCGCTGTTCTCCAGAAACCTCGTTGATGACGGTATCGATCGTTTCGAGCAAGTCAGCAGTAATTTCCGCGGCGTCGGGCGTTGGCGTTGCAGCGTACTTCTGCAACACTTTTTGCGCAAGCTCGCGGGCTTCCCGGAATGAGCGGATGTTCTGAGGATCATCGGTGATGAGGCTTTCGTTGATATTGATGCGGTAACCTTCGCCTTCTTTCACCGGGGTGATGGAGATGAAGTTCTGTTTGAGATTAATCTTCTGACGCAGGATGCTGTTGGCGAAGAACGCGAATTCTTGGTCTTTGTCATCGGGCGCGTCTTTTCTGCAGATGATGTAGATGTCGTGGCCCGCTAGTGCGGTGCCGTCGAGTGAGGTGTATTCGCGTTCGGAACGCACCGGAAACCCGCTCATGGCAAAGGTCGTCTCGAGTGCCTGCGCAAGACGGAAGTCCTGGGTGAAGATGAGGACTCTGGGTTTTCCGAGATTGGTGAGAATGTTCATTGGGGTGCGCAGAAGACAACGATGTCAGGAGGCAATGACAAGAACCAGCTGAGATTGATGTTGTGCGCTTTCTCGTAGTTTTGCAGTTGTGCGATGGCTTCGCGATAGTGGTCGATAGGCAGTTCGCCCAATCCAAGAAGGGGGAACATGTCGACGCCGGCCGTTGCCAGTGCGTCGATGGCCGGTAGCATGTTATCCCAGGAATGCTTGAACCGTGGATGCGTGTCGCGGAGCTTGATGCAGAGCTTGTCAATGCTCGTCAGACTGTCGACATACTTCAGGTGACTTTGTAGAATGGTGCGATACAGGAGTCTGGCGCGGGAAAGGAGAGTGGAGGCGCGGAGCATTGAGGATGACTCGCTCAAGAGCGTACGCGTTTCTTCCTGCAGGTCGCGCGTGCCTTCCACAACAATCAGTCCGGGATCACAGAAGAGTGTCGCGGCATGCGTTGCGGTGGCCTCAAGGTCGATGACGGACATGTTTTTTTGTTCTTGGATGCATTTGCCGTAAAGGCACGTGCCGAGCGACGGGTGAGTGTTGTCAATTCGGGCGCTGTTCAACCTTTCGATGGGGTCATAGAACATCGCACGCGTCCAACTGAGTTTCCGGCCGGCTGTCTTGAACGCATGCATGAGTGCGGCGTCATATTGGAATTGATGCGCGCAACGCGTGATGAGATCAAGTTCCTGTGTGTGGATATCATCTTCGGTGGAGACGTGTGCTTCGAGTTTGGAACGGAGCTCGCCTCCTTGCTTATTCAACCAGGTGAGCAGGTAATCCTGTGCGTTTTCACGGTGCTGATGGGCTTCCTGCAAATCCCGCAGTCGCAACTGCAGCTGTTCCTTCTCTTGTTGAAGCTGCTTGTAACTCGGTTTGATTGGTTGTGCTTCCCCCATGTTCCACCTGATTAACTGTAATCACTATGTTCTCGTTACACTCTCTTTTTCCGAATGTGCTTTATAAACGTTTCGACGGTTTCGCCCGCAACGTTTAAAAAGTCAGTCGCCCGAAGGTTGACCATGCCCACGGAACAGGAGCTTATCGATGAACGCGTCAAGAAGCTCGCTGACCTGCGTTCGAAGGGCGTCAATCCGTATCCGTATGCGTTCACGCGCAGCCACCACAACGCGGACGTGCTTTCAAAATACAAATTGAAGCCGGAAGAGAAGACTCCCGATAAGGTCGCGGTCGCGGGAAGAATCGTTTCTTTGCGAAGGATGGGCAAAATCACGTTCGGGCACATCCTTGACCAGTCCGGAAAGTTACAGGTCTACTTCAAGGAAGACGCGCTCAAGGACTATGACGGGCTGAAGCTGTTCGACATCGGCGACTGGCTCGGCGTCTCAGGCACCGTGTTCGCGACGCGTTCGGGGGAAATCACCGTTGAAGTGCACCAGTTCGAGATGCTGTGCAAGTCCATCCGTCCGTTGCCGGACAAGTTCCACGGACTGAAGGACACCGAGCTGCGTTACCGTCAACGCTATCTTGATTTGGCGACGAGCGAGGACTCGCGCAAGGTCGCGTTCACGAGAATCAAAATCATCAACAGCATCAAGGACTTGTTCCGGCAGAAGGGCTTCCTGGAAGTCGAGACGCCCATCCTGCAGACGATTTACGGCGGCGCGGCAGCAAGGCCGTTCGTGACGCACCATCATGACTTGAATCTGCAGATGTTTTTGCGCATCTCGCCGGAACTGCACCTGAAACGCCTCATCGTCGGTGGCTTTGAGAAAGTCTTCGAGATCGGCCATCAGTTCAGGAACGAAGGCATCGACACGACGCACAATCCCGAATTCACGAGCCTTGAATGCTATCAGGCGTATGCCGACTATCACGCGATGATGGAATTGACGGAAGACGTCTACAACCACGTCGCGAAGGAAGTGTTCGGCACGACAACGTTCACGTACCAAGGCAAGGAGATTGATGTCAAGAAGCCGTGGAAGCGTCTGACCATGGTGCAGGCCATCAAGGACTTCGCGAAGCTGGACGTCGAGAAATTGGGCGACGCAGACCTGAAGCGCGAACTGCAGAAGAACCGGCTTGAGCTTCCGCAGCCGTGGTCGCGCGGCGCGGCCATCGCGGAATTGTTCAAGATCGTCGAGGACCAGTTGATTCAGCCCGTGTTCATCATCGACCATCCCATTGAAACGACGCCGTTGTGCAAGCCATTGCGTGCGGGAAAGAAGGATTTTGTCGAGCGCTTCGAGCCGTACATCAACGGTTGGGAGATCGGCAACGCGTACTCGGAACTGAACGATCCGATTATGCAACGCCAATTGTTGGAAGTGCAGGCGTTGCAGCTGCGTGCCGGTGCCGCGGAAGCGAATCCTATGGATGAGGATTTCGTGCGCGCCATCGAGCACGGCATGCCTCCCACGGGCGGCCTGGGGCTTGGCATCGACCGCATGATCATGCTGTTCACCAATCAGGTGAGCATCCGTGACGTGATGCTCTTTCCGACGATGAAACCGACTGAGCACGTGGCGAGAGAAAAGACAGGTGACGCGCAATGACGGACAAAACCACGGTGGGATTGGTCGAGGAAGTCATTCTCGTAGGTCCCAAGAAAGAGAAGAAGGTGCTCGCGCGCATCGACACGGGCGCGACGAAGTCGAGCATCGACGCGAAACTGGCCGCGGAGATGGACGCCAGCGCAGAGTTCAAGACTGCTCTCGTTCGCAGCGCGCACGGCATCCGCAGGCGCGGTGTCATCAAGCAGAAGGTCATCATCGGCCGTCGCCGGATGAACATGGAATTCACGATCGCTGACCGGAGCCGCATGAAGTACAAGGTGCTCATCGGCCAGAACATTCTCAAGCGGAGATTCCTCATCGACCCCGCGAAGGACGCGTGACATGAGGGCAGCCGTCATTTCCCAAGGGAGCATCTCGTCCAAATGGATCGCCGAGGAGTTGAAGAAGCACTTTGACGCGGTCGACGTGTTCGACATCCGCGAATTCGAGGTCTCGTTGGGCGGCAAGGAGCCCGAGGTCTTTTATGAGGGCAAGCCGCTCAAGAAGGAGTATGACTGCATTTATGCGAAAGGCTCATTTCGTTATGTTTCGTTGTTGCGTTCCTTGACCACGATTCTGGGCCAGCACGCCTACATGCCCATCCGTCCGGGCGCGTTCACGGTCGGCCACGACAAGCTGTTGACGCATTTGAAGCTGCAGACGGCGAACGTGCCGCAGCCCAAGACGTACGTCGTTTCCACGGCAGAGGCGGGCAAGAAGTTGCTGAAACGCATCCAATATCCGGTCGTGATGAAGCTGCCGTCGGGCACGCACGGCAAGGGGGTGATGTTTGCCGACAGTTTTGAAAGCGCGAGCTCAATGGTGGATGCGCTGGCGCTGCTGAAGCAGCCGTTCATGCTGCAGGAATACCTCGAGACGCACGGGACGGACACCCGCGCGTTCGTCATCGGCGACGAGGTCGTTGCTGCGATGAAGCGCGTGGCCGCGGAGGGGGAAAAGCGCGCAAACATCCACCAAGGGGGGTCTGCGTTGGCGTGCGAGCTTGATGAGTACACGAAGAAAGTGGCCATCGATACCGCTCGTGCGGTCGGAGCTGACGTGTGCGCCGTCGACATGCTGGTGACGAAAGGCAAGCCGTTGGTCATCGAAATCAATCTTTCTCCGGGCCTGCAGGGCATCACGCGCGCGACCAAGATCAACGTCGCGGCGAAGATCGCGAAATTCCTGCACACGGGCGCGAAGCATTTCCGCATGAAGCAGGCCGGATTGGCGATCAAGGAAGTCGTGCCGGAGAAGGAGATCGTGACGCATCCGGAATTCAGGGGCACGCGCATGATTTTGCCGGACGTCGTGACGACGCTCACGAAGCTGTCCGAGCAGGACGAGGTGTCGATGGTCATGGAGAAGGGCAAAGTGACGATCAGGAAGGAGGAAGAAAAATGAAGCTGGGGATGTGGGTGTCGGGAAAATCGAACGGGCAGGTGTTGCTGAACTGGGCTATGGAGCAGAAGCACACCGTCGGCTGCTTCCTGACGATGGAGCCGAAGCATCCGTTGCCGTGGGCCACGGGCAACCTGGACGCGCTCAAGAAGGTGTCCGATAGCCGCAAGATCGACCTGTTGTTCAAGAGCGTGAAGGAGTCCGGCGACGAGAATTTCGCGGCGCTGGACGCGTTGATCAAGTTCGCGAAGGACAAGTACGGCGTCGAGGCGATATCCGTGTCCCGCGAGCCGGGCGTCGCGCAACCAATCCGCAACGCGGCGAAGAAGCTCAAGCTGAAGACGGTGCTGCAGCCGTGATTAGATTTCAGGATGGTCGCGCATATAGCGCCAGAGCTCTTCGTCAATCAATGAGTTTTCAAGATCGGTGCTGAGTTCTTTCGCGCGCTCGGGATTGTCGCCACGGACTTCCAGGAATTTCTTCGCATACTGGAACGCCTCTTTCTCGGTCAGTTGGTTGTTTTCCACATAATGATACAATGCCGTTCGGAGCGTTTCATCGTGGTATGTGCGCAATGATTCCCCTTGGAGTCCTGCGCAGGTGTCGTATTCGTCGAGATCGACGGCCTCATCGCAATCGATGAGAACAAGCCCTTGCGGCGTCCAGATTTTGTCGTCGAACTTCTCTGAATAAAATCCTCGTTGCTTGAGGTGGGCGTTGCACATGCGCGCTAGCATGTCGGCATCTGTGTCCCAGATCTGTTGGCGTTCTTTCTCTTCTGCGAGCAGGTCAAGTGGTGAGCGTCCTTCAACGAATGCGCTGTAAGCATATTGTTCATTCCCTTGCACAAAATAACCAAGGGGTTCTGCGACAAGCACGCCTGCACGTTGAAGGCGCAAGGTATGCGCTGTTTCTTTCACAGAGGATTTTTCGATGTGAATTTTCGTTCCAGCAGGTGATTTGCTTCCATAGATTTGCATGCGCGGAGACTTAATCATGAATACTTCGTTTCCATCAGCGTTCTTGCGGACGATGCGTCTGTCTTCTTCTTTGATGACGTGCGCCGTTTTGTA
>JACQNB010000047.1 GCA_016203265.1 Candidatus Woesearchaeota archaeon
GACCTCAACACAACACCAATCACCGCATACAAACCATTCACCCAATTCCTCGCAAACGAATACACAGAAACCTACTGGAACAACTTCCTATAAGTAACCGGACAAGATGCACTGGAATTACTGGGCAATAACCATCTCCTGCTACTCAATGCTGTACGCCGCAAAAGCGGCCATTCTCGCGAAAGGTTACGACACCAAAGACCATCACTCCGCACAAATCGCCATCGGACACCTCCTCGTCCCCGACGACATCGAACAAGAAGACCTCAAACTCCTAGAACAAGCGCACAAGATATTCGAAGACGAATACGTCAAATACTTCGAAGACGCCAAAAACGAAAGCCACATTGCGCGATACTCCGCCATCAAAACGTACACCGAACGACGCTTAGAAGAAATATTCACGAACGCACAAAAGTTCGTCGCAAAAATCAAGCTCCTACTGCAGTCATAAAGAACATCATGGGAAAGAACCTTTAAATAGAATGTGACTGATAGTTCCAAAAAAGAGGCAACCATGATCTACATCGGAGCAGACCACGCCGGATTCGCGTTAAAAGAGAAGCTGAAGGCCTATCTGCAGTCCAAAGGTCTGCATGTGAAGGATTTTGGCGCCTGGAAGCTGAATCCTACGGATGACTATCCTGACTACGCGATTCCCGTAGCTGAACTCGTGGCGAAAACAGGCGAAAAGGGCATTCTGGTCTGCGGCTCTGCCGAAGGCGTGTGCATCGCGGCAAATAAGGTCAAGGGCGTCCGCGCCATTGCCGCAAAAGACGCCATCACGGCAAAAATGAGCCGCGAGCACAACGACGCGAACGTGCTCTGTCTCGCGGGCGGACAGACCAAAAAGAAGATGAACGATCTCGGCATCCCGTTTCCGAAAGCGAAACAGATCGTGGACGTCTGGCTCAAGACCGCGTTCTCGAACGAGGAACGGCATCGCAGACGGTTGAAGAAAATCGAGGCGTTCGAACGTGCGACGTGAGATTATTCCCGCAGTGTTGGCGCGAACGCGCGAAGACGCAATCCAACGCCTGAAGAACGTCGCATCCATCGCGAAAATGGTGCAGATCGACATCATCGACGGCAGGTTCGCGCCGAACACCACGATCCAGCCGCGCGACTTGTGGAACGTGAACAGCACATTGAAGTTCGAATTCCACTTGATGGTGGAGCATCCAGAGCATGAGTTGCACGACATCTGTCATGTCAAGCAGGCGCGGCTCGTCATCTTCCATGTCGAGACGTTCAAGGATGAGACTCACGGGAAAGCAATCATCCGGCACGCACGATTTCACAAATTGAATGTGGGCTTGGCGCTCAATCCCGAAACGAAAGCGGAAAAGCTCAAGCCGTATCTGAAACTCATCGACCACGTGACCGTCATGACGGTGCATCCGGGATTCATGGGACGGACGTTCATCGACCAGACAAAAAAAATAAAGCAGATTCGGAAGTGGAGCAAAAAGATTGACATCGAAGTCGACGGAGGAATCCATCACGGCACGCTCACCGTCTGCAAAAAGGCAGGCGCGAACAAGTTCGTCATCGGCAGCGCGCTGCAGGGCAACATCAAGGAGACGTATAAGGCGTTGAAGCAAGAGTTGCGTTCTTAAAGAGGGCTTGTGGTTTATCGGAAACTTTCCGGTGGCGCCGGAAATCTTCCGGAATTGAGTGAGAAAGACACTTAAAGAATAACGTCCTCTATTTGAGTATGGCAAGCAAAACGATATGGTCGGGTCCGGTAACGCGGACGGAACGATTCGTCATTGGCGGCAACTATACTCCTGAGGAACGCGCCGAGATATTACGCAAAACAAAGCCTGCATTTGACGCAATGCTCCGCGAAGTGTTTGAACGGATGGAACAATGATACGCACATTTATTTTCGTGCTTACCGAAGAAGAGATCAACGGCACTATTGAAAGAACGTTCCAGTCAGAAAACCGCAGCATGAATGAAGGAATCATCACTGCAGTGACGCGCGGTTGGCTCAGACTGCGCGACGAACATGGTTATGAAGATGTGAAAGCATCAATGAAATCCTAAGAAATCCCTAACGCCTTGCTCATCTCTTTCTTGTCGAATCCAACGATGATCTTGCCGTCGATGTCTATCACAGGAACACCCATCTGGCCTGACTTCTCGATCATTTCCTGGGCCTTCTTCTCGTCGTCTGCGACATTGACTTCCGCGTACTTGATGTTGTGCTGCTTGAGAAAATCCTTGGCTTGCTTGCAGTACGGGCACGTGGGCGTGCTGTACACGGTGACGTTGTGGTCGGGCATGCCGTGGCGCGCGCTTTTCTCTTTTTAAATGTTGGGAATCGGGAACAATAAAGCAGATAAAGCAGGGACGCGTCAACAAAGCCATGTCGTGCGGCAATGCGTCAGACGGACCAAAGCATATCAGTTTCTACATCACGGCGTTCCTGGCCGATGCCCTGCCTGAAATGCGCGCTGCGTTGGAGAGCAAGCCCTACCAGTATCAGGACATCGCGGCAGAAATAAAGGCAGCCGCAAAAATCGTGCCCTGGCCGCCGAGCATCGAAGACCTGTTCACGAACGAATCTTCCAACTAATCCACGCGAGCACGGCGACGCCAAGGATGATTCCAAGAATCTCTGCGGATCCTGACGTGAAGAACGCGTGCTGCTGCAACGCATCATTCGCGCCGTAAAACAACCCCATACTCCACGGCACAAAGCGAGTCACGGTGAGCTCGAAGAACGCAGTCCCTTTCCAGATGAGCATGATGATGCCGATGAAGATGAGGATGGCCGCGCTGATGAGGTTGTAGGTGTGCGTGACGATGTGCCTGCCGAACAGCGTGAACTGGAGCGGTTTGCCTCGGAACCATTTGCCGACGTCATACTTCTCCGAGAGCAATGCAAGGACAAACAGCGGCAACCCGACGCCGAGCGCGAAGAAGCCGAGCATGATTGCTCCTTTGAGCACGCTGCCGGTCGTGGCAGCCAAAAGCAGGATGCCGCCGAGC
>JACQNB010000044.1 GCA_016203265.1 Candidatus Woesearchaeota archaeon
TCGTGAAGCGGCTCTCACTTTTGGTTTCCCAATGGGCTTCCGGAGCTGAATTTACCGAGATTCTTGACCACACTGATATGCCTGAAGGCGACATCGTGCACTTCTTCCTGCGCGTTTCTGACGGGATGCGGCAGTTGCGGCACGCGACGACTGATGAAGAACTGAAGACCAAGTTGTCTGCGTGTTTGGACCGGATGTATCGGGATGTTGTGAAGGTCAATTTGTAAGTATTCTGATAGTGCCTAACGACTTTTCTTGGTTTTTGGAATGAAGTCTCACTTTTCACTCTTACGCCTTGTTTTTTGTTCGTGGGGTTGCATGACTTACTTTTGCTAATCTTCGTTAAGGAGTGCCCTGCCCGGGATTCGTACCCAGGTCGGGACCGTAACCGGGATCCATCCTTGCTTTGCCGTTCGTGGCGAGCTTGGCATTGGTGCTCAATTGGCATTCGAACGCACCAAAGCTCGCCAATTCCAAGCGCAGGGAGCAAAGCACAAGGCAAAGTCATGATAACTGCTCAACTTCATTCAGATTCGCTAGGCACTAGGCAAAGAGTCGTTTGAGAAGGAAAAGTGAGGATTAAATCGGTCCGTGTTCGCTCTTCAAGATAGTATGCTTCATGCCCTCATGAGCGATATCTTGTCTTCCTGAAGCAAAGCGAAGGGAACGCTCAATCGTCTGCAACACGCGAAGCACAGGCCTGCTTTCCTTCAGGATGCGCTCTTCCTTCACCAACGCATCAGCCTCACGCAATAACTTCGCCTCGCGCGCCAAGACTGCTTCGTGCGCGATCTTTTGCGCTTCAGCCAGCTCTTCGCCAGCCATCACGATGCCGGCAAACCTCGCATACACGCGGAAGCCAAGATAGAACGGCAACACGGCAAGAATGTCGAGCCAGTACAACTTGACAAAGCGCGCCAAGTTCCTGACGTGAAACCACTTGAACGTCAAATCCACGACGAAAAAGAACAAAATGAACTGGTCAAGGTAGTGCACGAACGGCTCGAAGTGTTCCAACGAATACAATGTCCAGAACGGATTGTCCAAAAGCAATTCGATCGCGAGAATAATCAATAAGTAGGGAATAATCAAGTCCGTGAACCATTCGAACCAGCGCAAGAACGCATACTTGTGATGGTGTTCAAAAACGTCTTCCGCAGGCCTCTTTTTCACGAACTAAGGAGAGGGTGTCCGCTTAAAAAACCTTGTGATGGGCGTCGGAGACGGTTCCTGCCGTGGGAACGGCAACAGATCGCGGATGCGCGTCACGAGCGCGGAGGGTTCCGCACGCAAGTACGTTCCCCAGAAGCTCGGCCCGTACTTCTCGAACAGCATCTGGCCGAGCGATGCGCTGAGCGCCAGCATCACTTCCTGGACCTGCAACGTCAGGTCGCGCGGTCGTTCTTGTCTGAGCACGCGTGTCTCCTGCAAATCACCGAGATACGCATAGAACCGTTGCGGAAGGTCTGCCGCCAACGGTTCGCCGTGCTCCAACGGACAGTTTGCCGCGCGCAGGATGCACGCGCCATAATGGCCTCCGGTGTGGCGCACCAACTGCCAGTACCGGTCGCCCTCCCGTTCAGGATGCGTCAGCAGATCAAGCGTGGCGTGAAAATGACGTTCATAGTGCTGTTCGCATTCCTTTTTGCCGCACGCCTCTTTGCCACGAGGGAATCGTGTCTTCGGCTGCGTGACGTGTTCTGCTTCCAACTGTTTCAGGTAGGTAATGTCCATGACGCCACCAGCAGGATTTGAACCTGCAGCCCCTTGCGGGATCCGCTCTCAAGGCGGACGCACTACCGGATTATGCGATGGTGGCATGTCTTATTTGTGCTGCAATGCGAAGCGACGACTTCGTATTGTGTATGCCACCAGCGCGACCGTACGACATCAGTCGGACGTGTATGCGCTGGTGGCAGTTAAAAAAGAATAAAGAAAAGCGCCTTTTAAAGGTTACTTCCCAAACCCCCAAAAGCGTGCCAAGCGCTTGAAAAAGCCCTCATTCACGGCAGGCTCGCCTTGGGCTGGTTTCAACGCAGGACAGCCCGTGCACGTGTTGTATGACGAGCCGTCAGCGCATGAGAAGATGGTGCAGTCCTCGACGATGGATTTGGTGCAGTCGCCGCCGAGCGTTTTTGTGCACTTGACCGAACGGCAGCCCTTGTCATCGACGAATTCGCGCGCGACAAGCCCCTGCTTCTTGCAGAACTCGACCTGCGCGTTCGCGCTGGCCTCATCGCACGCGTGCTCCAGGCATCGCGAGTATTTGCAGCCTTCACCATCACGCAATTCCTCGACTTCGCGACCCAATTCCTGGCATTTGACGATGCCATTTTGATATTCTTGCTCGGTGGCGCAGCGATGGCTGCCGCACGTGATGATTTCGCACTCGTTCGTGTCAATGCTGGAGAGCGCGCTCAAGCTCTTTTCCTGGCAGACTTGGCGCGCTTCGGTCAACGCTTGCCGCGTCGGGCAGACGACTTCGACGTCCTGACAGCGCACCTGGCCGCAGCCATTCGCGTCCGTGTAGCGCAGATAGTCGAGTCCGACAGCCTTGCACTCAGACTGTTGTGCCACGAGTTCATCCTCGGAATAGCACGCATACTGCGCAGAAACAATCGAAACAAGACTCAACAGAACCAATAGTGCCAGGACGAAACGCATCGGGAACACCTCGTTTATGGACATCGTTAGCATTTTCTCATTAATAAGGATATCTTTTTTAATCGGCAACTCTTTTGTTCCATCATGGCGAATAACGTCGACTGGAAAAAGAAATTGACGCCTGAACAGTATCGCGTGCTCCGCGAGAAAGGCACGGAAATGCCCGGCACGGGCAAGCTGTTGTACAACAAGGAAACAGGCATGTACACGTGCGCCGGTTGCGGGGCTGATTTGTTCCCTTCCGACGCGAAATTCGAGTCAGGCACGGGTTGGCCGAGCTTTGACCGCGCTTCGTCGAACGTCGGACAGCGACCGGATGACTCTCTCGGGATGAAACGCGTCGAAGTCTATTGCAAGAAATGCGGCGGACA
>JACQNB010000045.1 GCA_016203265.1 Candidatus Woesearchaeota archaeon
GAAATAGCCCTCCTTCGCGAAAAAGTCACGGCACGCGCGCAAGATTTCGGCCTTGACCTTCCAGACTGCCGTCAATTCACGGCTGCGAATCCACAAGTGGCGCTTGTCCAGCAGGTCTTCGGTCGATTGGTCTTTCGTGATGGGAAAACGCTCGGCCTTGTGCACAATGTTGAATGCGTCGACTTCGACTTCAAAGCCCGTCGGCGCGCGCGTGTCTTCCTTCAACATGCCACCCAACTCGATCGAGCTCTCAATCAGCACGCTTTCTGCCGCCGCCCAGATTTCTGGCGAGACCTTGTCCTTCTTGATGACGCACTGCACGATGTTCGTCCGGTCACGAAGCACGACGAACGCGAACGCGTTGCTCTTGCGTTCGCGATAGACCCAGCCGCGCAGCTGTACGTGACCCGAGCCCTTCTTGAGCGCGTCTCCCACCGTGATGAATTCCATGCGTTCTTTGCTCTCGTGTCGCTATAAAAAGGTTGCTCCCGATTTATGTCAGAGCGCATAAAAAGCAACCGCGCCTGATGATGGCAATGCTCGAACGCCTCCTGCTCGCGACGGCCATCGGATGCAGTTCCATCAGCGGCTGCACCGCGCCGCAAAAAATCGAATACACGACTGAGGTGCCCACGAAAGACATCGCCGAAAAAACCGTCGACTACCTCGCAACGGGCAAGCCCGATGAGGCGATGAGTTACCTCGACCGTTACGACCGGAAGAGCGCGACGATGTCCTACCTTCGCGCCATCACGACGGTCGCGAAATCGGGGCCGCCGGACGCCACGAACTTTCTCGCCTACATCTCTGCCGGTAACCATTTCGAGGAGTTCTTCAACTACGTCTCCCAATCGCCCTCGTTGATTGAGCGCGTGCAGGACGAGATTCCTGATCGCTTGTTCGAACTTTCCCTCTACCAAGATGGTAAGAAAGGACTGCGCTCATTCGTCCGCAATCCGGGCAAATTATGGTGGTGGCACGTCCTTTCCAAAAACAACCAGAAGCTGACGCTCAGCAACTGCTATGCGACCCTGCCCGCGATGGAGATCGTGGAAGGCAACTACGGCAATTGCGCACGCGCACTGAAGATTGGCAAGCCTCATTTCCTTCCCGGACGACGCGACCGGATGAAGGAAGCCATCGACAACTGGTTCGTCTATCTCGTGAGAGAAAGCGCGGCATTGCAGACTGACGACCCTCAACGCATCGCGCTTGAAGTGAAGATTAAAGACGTGGAAGCGCTCCAAAAGGCGTTAGAACAGCCACCGTACAAGGCGACGCTGCAAGTCATTGCGCCACCGAAATAATCTTCGGCTGCACGACACGTTCCCAGTCCTCGATGCCCATCTGGATGCTCGTGTCGTGCCTTCCTGCGTTGAAATTGATGCGCTCGTTGCGATACAACGACTTGTCCACATAGACGGGAATGCCGAACAGGTTTCCGAACGGCGGGATGCTGCCGATGGTGCAATGCGTGACCTGCAACGCCTCTTCGGGCGTTGCCAAACTCAATGAATCCGCCTTCAACACGAATTTGAGCATCTTCATATCGACTTTCTTGTCGCCCGCAATCACGAGCATCGCGAACTTGCCGTTGCTGCGGAAAACCAACGCTTTTGCGCCGGACATGACTTCAGTCCCGCGGATGGCGGCGCCCTCTTCAGACGTGGAACACTCCTTATGCGTCCAGCATTTGTAGATTACGTTATTGTCATCAAGAAGCTTTCTGATTGCAGCGAGGACATCCATATCAAGGAACGACGCGTTCGGGGTCGCGCGGGAACAAAACCGCGTCACGGATGTTCTCCAAATTCAGCAATTTCTTCGTCAAACGGTCAACGCCCATGCCGAAGCCGCCGTGCGGCGGAGCCCCGAACTTGAACGGGTCGGTGTAAAACGTGAAATCCTTTGCCTTCAGGCCTTTCTCGACGATTTGTTTGCACAACACGTCATGACGGTGCTCGCGCTGCGCGCCGGATGCCAGCTCTTCGCCGCGGTACTCGAAGTCGAACCCGCGCGAGATGTCGCCGTGCGTCATGGTATAGAATGTGCGCAACGCATACGGGAATTTCGTGAGGAAGTAGACTTCAGTGTCGTATTTTTTCTTGACGATGTCGCCCAATTTCTTTTCGTCTTCCGTGCCGATGTCGTCGCCGTGCCTGAGCTTGCCGCCTTCCGCGTTCAACAAGTCGATCGCCTGGGCATGCGTGATGCGCGGGAACGGAATATTCGGAACTTCAACGGTCGTGCCAAGTAGCTTCAACTGTTCAGCGCACGCTTCGTTGACGTCCTTGCACACCTGCACAAACATGCGCTCGATGACCTTCAGGACGTCGTCCTCGTCCTTGACGAACGACAGCTCGAAATCAAAATGAGTGAATTCGGTCAAGTGCCGCATCGTGTGCGACTTTTCCGCACGGAAGCTGGGACCGATCTCAAAAATCTTTTCGAAACCCGCAATCATCATCATCTGCTTGTACAATTGCTGCGACTGCGCGAGATAGACCGTCTTGTCATAATACGTGACGGGGAATAATGTGGCGCCGCCTTCCGCGCCCGCAGAGATAATCTTGGGCGTCTGCATCTCGATGAAACCTTCCTTCGCGAGGAAGTTGCGCAAACTCCAGTTCACGATGCTTCTGACCTTGAAGATGGCAAGATTTCTCGGATTGCGCAAGTCAAGAAACCGGTTGTCCAAACGCTTGTCCAAACCGGTCGGGATGGTGCCGGAAATGTCGATCGGCAGGTTCGGGTCTGATTTGGCAATGAGTTCGATGTCATGCAGGATGACTTCCTTGCCGCCTGCCTTCTGCTTGCTGGTCTGCACCTTGCCGTGGATTGCGATGACTGATTCCTTGGCGAGCTCGTTCAGCAGCGCGAACTGCGCGAAGTCCTTCAACGCCGTCAATTGCACGACGCCTTCACGGTCACGAAGCGTGATGAACGCGATTTTGCCGAGATTCCTGATTTCCGCGGCCCAGCCGGCCAGAATGACGTCCTCGCCATCGGTGCGGTGCTGGACTTCCTTGGTCGTGATGCGTTGATGCAAATCGAGCGCCATGACCGAGAGTCCAGCGAAATGGTTTAAGAATGTTGCGCCTTGGCGGACTCGGGTGAAAGTCGTCTTCAACGCCTTTCACCAGCCCCAAAAGGTTTATATACACTGCCCTGCTGAATTCATTCGTTAAAAAGGCGTGAATCATGGCAACTACGGTACTCGGCAATGTCCTTGAGTTCTTCGGCAAGATTGGCATCTATGACGTCGTCCTTCCGTTCATGCTCACATTCACGATCGTGTACGCGATTCTGGACCGGACGCAAGTCTTAGGAACCGAGAAAATAGGCGGAGACTCGCACCCCAAGCGCAACCTCAACGCCATGGTCGCGTTTGTGATTGGCTTCTTGGTGATTGCGTCGAGTCGCTTGGTTGAAACCATCACGAGCGTCTCGAGCAACGTCGTCATCCTGTTGTTGCTCGGCGTGTTCTTCCTGATGCTCGTTGGCAGCTTCTACAAACAGGGCGGGCTCTGGGATGAAGAAAAAGGATTCACCAAGTCCTGGTTCTTTTGGATCTTCAGCGTCATCATGTTCATCGGCATCATCGCCATCTTCATGAACGCGCTCAA
>JACQNB010000046.1 GCA_016203265.1 Candidatus Woesearchaeota archaeon
GATACGGGAAGACACTCTTGATTACATTTTTGCTGACGATGCTTTAGCGCTACCGTTCATTGCCGCGTTTTGGGATGCAGAAGGCACTGTGAGAAAACAAGGCAATTATTTCCACATTTACTTATACAATACAAATTTCAGGCTCATTGAAAGAATCAGAGAGTTCTTGGGTGCCCGCAAGATTACGTCTTCAATATTATCGCGTAGAACACGAGATAGAAGTGCCGTTTTGAAAGGACATCTTGTCGTGTCGAGGAAAATGCTATATCGAATTAGCGTTCCAAAATCATCGTTACTGCAGTGGGTTCAACTTATCGGCAAGGGCATGCATCATTCAAAGAAGAGTGCGGCGGTAAAAGAAATAATGAAACTTCATGGAGGAAACTAAGATGACGAAGATATTAGGGATAGACTTAGGGACGAGCAACTCTGCAGCATCCATCCTGGAAGCGGGCAGACCGAAAATCATCCCGTCAGCAGAAGGAGCTTCGCTGTACGGCAAGGCATTCCCGTCCGTCGTCGGATTCCAGAAGGACGGCACCGTCCTTGTTGGCGAACCCGCGCGCAGACAGGCAGTCTCGAACCCCGACGGCACGGTCATGGCCGCGAAACGAAAGATGGGCACCAACTTCAAGTACACTATCTTCGGCAAAGAGCACACGCCGCAACAGATTTCTGCGCTCATTCTGCAAAAGATCAAGCGCGACGCAGAAGCATTCCTTGGCGAGAAAGTCGAGAAAGCCGTCATTACCGTGCCGGCTTATTTCGATGACAACCAACGACAGGCCACGAAAGACGCAGGCACGATTGCCGGTCTCGAGGTCATTCGTATCGTCAACGAGCCAACGGCTGCTGCCTTGGCGTACGGTTTGGACAAAGGCAAGAAACAACAGACCATTCTCGTGTTCGACTTCGGCGGCGGTACGTTGGACGTCACCATCATGGACTACGGCGACGGCGTCTTCGAAGTCAAGTCCACCGCAGGAGACACCCAATTGGGCGGAACTGACATGGACAACCTCTTGATCAATCACATCATCAAGAAGTTCAAGGAAGACACCGGCATCGACCTCGATGGCGATGGAACTGCGATGCAACGCGTTCGTGAAGCGGCCGAAAAGGCGAAGATTGAGCTTTCGACCACGTTGCAGACTGACATTTCTCTGCCGTTCATCTCGGCAACCGACAAGGGACCGAAGCACTTGACGCTGCCGCTCTCGAGAGCACAGCTCGAGTCAATGATGGATCCGTTGGTGAAGCGCTGCAAGAAGAGCGTCGATCAGGCATTGTCTGACGCGAAACTGTCCGGCAAGGACATCAGCAAAGTCATTCTGGTTGGCGGACCGACGCGCATGCCGATGGTGCAAAAGCACGTCGAAGAATGGTTCGGTCCGGGAAAGGTCGAACGAAGCATCGACCCGATGGAATGCGTCGCCATGGGCGCCGCAATCCAGGCAGGCGTGCTTGCCGGAGACGTCAAGGACGTTTTGCTCTTGGACGTCACGCCATTGAGTCTTGGTATCGAGACGCTCGGAGGCGTGTTCACCAAGCTGATTGACCGTAACACGACCATCCCGGTGAAACGCTCGCAGACGTTCTCCACGGCTGCGGACAACCAGCCGGCCGTGACCATCAGAATCTCGCAAGGCGAGCGACCGATGTTCGCGGACAACAAAATGTTGGGACAATTCGAGCTTGTTGGCATCCCGCCGGCAATGCGAGGCGTGCCGCAGATCGAGGTCACGTTCGACATCGACGCAAACGGCATCCTGCACGTGACGGCGAAGGATTTGGGGACCGCGAAGGAGCAGTCCCTGAAGATCACGGCGCCGCACAAGCTCAACGAGAAGGAAGTCGAGCGCATGCGCAAGGAAGCAGAACAGTTCGCGGAAGCCGACCTGAAGAAGAAAGCAGAAGTCGAAACCGTGAACAACGCTGACGCGCTGGTGTACACGACCGAGACTGCGTTGAAAGACATGCAGGGCAAGGTCGCGGACAACGAACTCAAGGCCATCAAGGACGGCTGCGCTGGCTTGAAGACGCTTTTGGCATCGAAGGACAAGAACCTGCCCTTGATCCAGAAGGCGACGGAAGAGCTGCAGCAGCTCGTGCAAAAGGTCTCGGCAGAACTGTACCAAAAGGCAGGACAGCCCGGACACGAGCACGGTGCGCAAGAAGGACATTCGCACGAGGACCCTGAAGTCGTCGACGCCGAATTCAAGAAGAAAAAGTAATTTTTTTATTCATTTTGATTCGTAAACCTAATAAACCCTTTCCCGAACAAACAACCCATGAACCCGCTCGTCGTATTTCTTGTCGGAGTCTTGGTACTGTGGGCCCTGAACCAGTTCGTGAAAGAATGGTTGATCGCCAAACTGCACCGGGACGCCTACGACCAGCGAGTCAGACAAGTCGTGTTCGACCCCAACGCAAAGCCGAAGGGTCGTTTTGAATGAGTGAACAGTGTTCTGGCGCCATTATTCTCCACCAAGGTAAGGTTTTGTTGATTGACAAGGCCAAAAACCATTATTGGGGATTGCCAAAAGGGCATATCGAGGCAAACGAGACCGCGGAACAGGCAGCCGTGCGTGAAGTCAAGGAAGAGCTCGGGCTTGTCATCAGGATTGTTCCCGGCTTCAAGCGCGTAGAAACATACCAGTTCAAGGAAGGAACCAAGGATGTTGAGAAGGAGACGACGTTCTTCATCGCGAAATCAGTGACTGATCATACGAAGCCCAAGCACGAGGAAATCAATGCCGCCGCGTGGTTCGTGCCGAGCGACGCACTGTCGAAAGTCACGTTTTCCAACACGCGAACGATGCTGGAAGACGCATTCGCGTTCGCCATCAAGTCAGGCGAATTCGGCATCGACGGCGGGCACAAAAAACAGTTACAGATTGAAGAACCTGACGCGTCCTGCAGCGCGATCATCCTGTGCAAAGGCAAGGTGCTGCTGATGAAACAGCCCCGCAGCAAGCTCTGGATGTTTCCCAAAGGACCTGCAAAGGCAGGCGAGACCGAGGAACAGACCACGATCCGTGAAGTCAAGCACGAAACCGGGCTCGACATCGAGATCGTGCCTGACTTCCGCGAGCGCATCCAGTATACCTACCGCGACCGTTCCGAACGCGTGGATAAGGAGACGACGTTCTTGCTGGCGCGCACGAAGTCCTTGAAAACAAAAGGCGAAGAGGGAGTCCTGTTCAAATGGTTCCATCCGCACAAAGCCCTCGAAATCATCCTGTTCGACGAAGTCAAAGACGTCCTGCTTGAGGCGCTCAAGGTGGCACGATGACGAAAGACTACTACAAATTATTGGGCGTTCCGAAGAACGCGTCCCAGGACGAGATTAAAAAGGCGTACAAGACGCTCGCAAAAAAATATCATCCTGACCTGAACAAGTCCACTGACGCGACCGAAAAATTCAA